>JARGFV010000109.1 GCA_029210545.1 bacterium | reverse complement strand
CAATGACTTACGGGGTGAGTCATTGATTTGGGCGCCCCGCGCGGGGCGCGTTGATGACTTTTTGCGAAGTCATCAAACTTCAGCTGATAAGTTTCACGATACTGACATCTGTCTTCTGACTACAGATTACTGTCAAATGTAAGTCATAAACCATGTACGCAGTATCCGTATGACCTGCATACCGGCTACTGTTTACTGAGTACTGTATTTCACTCATACCCCATCTGCCTGAGCAGCCCTTCCCTGTCGGTCCAGCCTTTCTTGACCTTCACCCACAGTTGCAGGAACACTTTTTTCCCCAGCTGGGACTCCATCTCGTGACGCGCCCGGGATCCGATATCCCTGAGCATTTTCCCTCCCTTCCCGATAATGATCCCCTTCTGTGACTCCTTCTCGATGAAGATCGTTGCGCCCACTTCCATGAGGCCGTCGGGCCGGGTGAAGATGTTTTCCACAACCACCGCGATGGAATAAGGGATCTCCTCCCGGGTCAGATCGAAAAGTTTTTCCCTGACGATCTCGGCCAGCCTGAAGCCCAGCGGCTGGTCGGTGACCATGTTCTCCGGAAAGTAGGGAACACCCTCCGGGAGCGCGCCGAGGATCATCTCCACAAGCTTCCCGGTGCCTTCGCCGTTAAGGGCGCTCACAGCGGCGACCCCTGCGAAACCGTACCGGCCTGTCAGCTCTCCGGCTCTTTCCGCCGCAGCCTGGCTCCCGGCCTGATCGACCTTGTTGACGACCAGGAACACGGGCACTTCAGGCCTTTCGGGCAGCATGGCAAGGGCCAGTTCATCCTCCCTACCCTGGGCCCTCGTGGCATCCACCATGTAAAGCGCGATATCCACGTCTCCCGCTACACCGGCAATGACCGCCTGCATATACCTGTTGAGGGCCTTCCCGGTCTCGTGCATGCCCGGAGTGTCCACGAACACGATCTGGGAACCCTCCTGGTGGAGGACCCCGAGGATCCTGTTCCTCGTGGTCTGCGGCTTGTCGGAGATGATGGCCAGCTTTTCACCGCAAAGCCGGTTCAACAGGGTGGATTTCCCCACGTTGGGCCTGCCCAGGATCCCCACGAAACCGGACCTGAATCCGGTCATCTCTGACAACCTCGTAAAAAGCCTCCTGGAGCGATTTTACCGCTGGCGGTCACCCCGATGGCGCGGCCCCAGCCCACAGGTCGCACTTCTTGCGCACATTCAGCCTGACCGTCTTTTGCGGGGCCCATCATGGCTCTTCCTCGAAGCCTGCCAGGGCTTTCATGGCGGCCGCCTCTTCAGCCCTCTTCTTGCTGCGGCCGATCCCCTCGCCCAGGAAACGCCCCCGATGGAAAACGCGGGCCGTGAACCTGGAATCGCTGCAGCCATTGGTGTCCTCAGCAACCTCGTATTCGGGCACCTCGCCGCCGAACCGGCCCTGTATGATCTCCTGGAGGGACGATTTGGCCCCTTTAAGCATTCCACCGGGTTCGGGTATCCGGGTAAACAGCTCTTCCACGAGCTGAACCGTATTGTCCCAGCCGCCGTCCAGGTACACCGCTCCCAGCAGGGCCTCAAGTGCGTCGGCGGCCACGGTGTCGTGGGCCACCGTCGGAGCCGATTCCAGGCTGGGACCCATGAGAACCAGCTCCGGGATCCCCGATGCAGCCGCCACCTCGGCCAGGTTCTCCCGGCGCACCATCTCGGCCCTCAAGAAACTCAAGTCCCCTTCTCCCGACTCCGGAAACCGGATGACCAGCATGTGGGAAACAGCCAGCTGCAGCACGGCGTCCCCCAGATACTCCAGCCTCTGGTTATCCGGACCACGGCTCCTCCCCTCCTTGACGGCCGACGGGTGTGTCAACGCCTCCGCGAGAAGTGCCTCGTTTTTGAAGGTGTAGCCGATCCTTTCCTGGACCAGCCGGACCAGGCTAATGTTTTCCATCACCGGCCATGATCTCCTCGATAGCCATCCGCCACCCCTTTGGACCGATCCCGTCGACCCTGTGAGCAGCCCCTGCCGGGATATCCGGGTCGTAGCTCCCGTCGGGTTTCTGTACGACGAACGGCCTGTCCACGGCCTCCAGCATGGGGAGGTCGTTGGCGCTGTCGCCGATCCCGATTGTCAACACCATGCCTTTGTGCCTTCTGTACAGCTCCGAAAGGATCTTTACAGCCTTTCCCTTGTGACAGCCCCCGGTGAGGTGGTAGCACCTGCCCCCTCTCAACAAGGTGAACCCGTGCTTTTGGGCGGCCTCACGGATCTTTTCGGGTTCATGCTCCATGGGGATAAAGAACGCCTCGTCGTAATCCCGCTGGCGGCTCAGCTGGGCCTCTTCCCATGTGAGACCTGTCAGGGCCGAGATCTCGGACGCTTCCATCTGCCCGAAAGACCGGTACTGGAAACCGACTTCTCCGGCGATCTTCTCCAGCACCGCCCGCACCTGCCCGATCTCCACGCCAAGATGGATCTTCCACTCCCCGTGGATCAGTTCGGCCCCATCGGGATTGTCCCGGAAGAACCCTTCCGGGATGGAAATACCGCATCCGTTCTCGCTGATGTAGGGACCGTCAAGGATCAGAAGCCTCATCCAGCGGAGGACCTCCGCTGCCGTCTTGCTGGTTACGGGGACGACGTCGACCTTCCTGCGCATGAGCAGGTCCAGGGCGGATACGGCTCCACGCACGCTGTAAGTTTCGTGATCGAGCAGAGTGCCGTCCATATCCGTGAACACAACGTATCGACGCGTCCTGTCGGATCGCCCCGGTACAACGCATGTATTTTTGGGAGAGCTCACCCTATTGGATCCTCTTTTTCCACCCACGAATTACCAGTTTACCTGCTATAAATAACCTCGCAAAAATCATCTCCAAGACATTTTGCGAGGCAAGCTCCTAGTCCTCCACCGGCCTGTAGCGGGCCAGTTCCATGGTGAAGCTGCCGCGTCCCTGGGTCAGCGATCTCAATGTTGTCGTGTACCCGAACATCTCCTTTAGAGGGATGCTGGCGCTGATGATCTCCACCTGGCCCAGTTTCTCGACGCCTTCGATAGAGCCCCTTCTCTGTGTGAGGCTGCCCATGACGTCCCCGGTGTGATCTTCGGGGGTTTCCACCTGGACTGACATCACCGGTTCCAGCAGGACGGGATCGGCATCCCTCAGGCACTGGTTGAGTGCTGAAGAGGCAGCGGCCCTGAAAGCCGTTTCCGTGGAGCGGTCGGGGTGATATCCGGCGTCGAGCAGGGTGATCCGCACGTCGGTGACCGGGTAGCCTGCCCTTGTTCCGCTGCCCGCCGCCTGCAGAGCCGCTTCTCTTATGACAGATCGTATCCCGGCCGGAATGTTCACACCCGGTGCTTTGTCTTCGTAATGGACCGTCCCGGCCATCATCATCGGCTCCACCTTGAGGGTGACCTCGGCCTCCTGAAGCTGTCCCGCGATCTCTTTCGAGAACTTAACCGTTTTGCTGACCTTTTTCGTCACCGTCTCGCGGTAGGAGACCTGGGGGTTCCCAACCCGTCCTTCCACCTTGAAATCGGAGAACAGGCGCTGGGCCAGGACCTCCAGGTGGAGTTCTCCCATCCCGCTCAGAATGACCTGGCCTGTCTCCTCATCCACGCGGACACCGAAGGTCGGATCCTCCTGAGCGAGAAGATCGAGGACGGTCAGCAGTTTCTCCTGGTCCTTCACGCTCCTGGGCTCGATGGCCATGAAGATAACCGGCTCCGGGAACACAGGTTCTTCAAGGATTACAGGGTGTTCCGGATGGCAAAGTGTGTCCCCGGTCCGGACTCCGCGAAGGCCGACCAGGGAAAGGATGTCCCCTGCGGACATCTCCCGTATCTCCTCCCTCCTGTTGGCGTGCATTCTCATGATTTTTAATGCCCTTTCGGTTTTTCCCGTCCGGGCGATGAGCATCCTGTCACCCAGTGAGCACCGGCCCGAGTAGACCCTGAGGTAGTGCAGGGTCGGTCTTCCCGCATAGGCCATGACCTTGAACAGGAGCGCGCAAAACGGTCCGTCAGGGTCAGGGGCCCTTTCTACGGGCTGCCCCTCCCACACGCCCCTGACCGGTGGCAGGTCTGCCGGAGACGGAAGGTACGACACGATGGCGTCCATGAGGGTCTGTACCCCTTTTTTCTTGAGGGACGAACCGAAAAGGACTGGATGGAACCGGCCCTGGATGGTCCCCTTCCGCATGACTTCAACAAGAAGTTCCGCAGGAACCTTTTTCCCCTCCAGGTAAAGCTCCATGACCCTGTCGTCGGCTTCCGAAAGACCCTCGAGGAGCCTTTCCTTCCACTTTTCCGCCAGTGGGGCTATCCCCTCGCTGATGTCATTGACCTCGACCCCCTTACCCTCGTCTCCGGTCCAGGCAAGCTGTTTCATGGTCACCAGGTCCACGACCCCCTCGAAACCTGACTCGGCGCCCACGGGCATCTGAACCGGCAGGGGCAGGGCACCTAAAGTCTCTGATATATCTTCGAGTACTTTCTCAGGATTAGCTCCTATCCTATCCATTTTATTGACAAATACTATTCTTGGTACCCTGTATTTTTCAGCCTGGCGCCAAACCTTTTCAGACTGAGGCTGGACCCCGCCTACAGAGCAGAATATCACCACGGCCCCGTCCAGAACACGCAGTGAGCGCTCCACTTCGGCGGTGAAATCCACATGCCCCGGCGTATCGATGATGTTGATGGTATGACCGTTCCACACGCAGGTTGTAGCCGCCGAGGTGATGGTGATCCCCCGCTGCTGCTCCTGGGGCATCCAGTCCATCTGGGCCGAACCCTGGTCCACCTCCCCCATCTTGTGGATCTTCCCTGAATAATAGAGGATCCGTTCGGTGGTGGTCGTCTTCCCGGCGTCGATGTGAGCGATGATCCCTATGTTCCTGAGCTTTTCGCGGGCCATGCATGCTCCTGATGCCAATGGCGCATCAATCGGGTTCCGCTTTCCGAGTTCCGGGTTACAGGTTCCAATGCACAATCCGCTTACCCAGGCGCTGAAAACCTCACCAGATGAATCTTGACGGAAAACAGGTATTCAATGGAAAAAGGCTTTATCGGCGGCAGGATAATAGTAGGAGTAGAAACAGCAGGTTGCACCAGCTACACCAGATGACTTGTTGTTTCTACTTCTACCGATCCTTCATCCGCTGCGTTAAAAGCTCTTCCGCTTTTCCCTTCCCGTTGAGCCAAAGTCTTACCCGGACTTTGGCGATATTACAGCAGTCTCCGTGAGGAAAGGGAAAACGACGCTTTTCCCTTTCCGTGAAGCGAAAAGTCCCGGATTGGACTTTTCGCGACCCTATTATAGCTCATCCCTCGTGATCGTGTAGTTGGAGATAACCTGCCCCTGTGCTCCCGGCGGGCCGAAACGTTTTCCGTTGAGCTCGAAGAGCACCCCGCCCGCGTTCCCTATGAAAAGGGTGATCCTTTCAGTGGCCTTGAGAGCGATCTCATCCCCTGCCCTCATGGTGGTTTCCCACGGTTCGGCGTTGTCCGGCTGTATGCGCAGCCATGTCTTGTCGATGGCTCTTATGAGCAGGTCGAGTTCCCTGACCGCCTCCTGGACCGCCTGTCGTCCTTCCGGCGGCTCTGTCACGGACTGGTCAGCGGTATCAAATGCCGCCTCTGTGACATTGCGAGCCGGCTTTTCCTCATTCCCCTTGCCGTGGATCAGGATCCCACCGAGAATAAGCGCCACCAGGACAAGACCGGACAGGATGAGAGGAGTGGGCCTCTTGCACCCGTTGCTCGCATCGGTTTCCTCCTGCGGCTCCGCTACCAATGCGCCGTCGAGGATGGCGAACAGCGGCTCCGGATCACGGCCCAGTTCCTGGCAAATTGACCTGACGAACCCCCTGATAAAAATCTGGCCCGGTAGAACATGCAGCTGTCCTTCCTCCAGGGCAGCGATGTGCCGGGCGGTGATCCGGGTGCGAACCGCCAGTTCACCGATCTCCATCCCGGAATCGGTACGGTAGCTTCTGAGCCTCTCCCCAAGTTCCTTTTCGGCCTCATGGGTCTCATTCGATGAGATCAAGGTATCCCCTCGCGAGCCGCCCTTCCTCGCCCTGGCCGTCCGTGAGTTCGAGGACCTTCCTGAATTCGCGCCTGGCGGCGACGTAATCCTTTTCCTTGTAGTAGACGATGCCCATGTTGAGCCGGGCGCCAGTAAACCCGGGCACCCGTTTCAACAGGTCCAGAAGCATCGCTTTGGACTTTTCCAGCCTGCCCTCTTCCAGGTAGATCTGGGCGATCATGTTCTCGATATCCGGCTGGTTGTCCCTGGTGTTGAGGGCCCTGTGGAGCATCTCGAGGGCCCTGGCGGCCTCGCCCTTTTTGTAGTAGGACCACCCGATGATCGTCATGGCCCTTTCCGGTGTGTCGTACGCGATCTGGTCCATGGCCTTCCGGCAGGCCGAGATAGCCTCGTCCCAGCGTCCCAGCTTCATAAAGGTAAATCCCAGGTTGTTGTAGGCGTCGCCGTGGGTCTTGTCCAGGTCGATCGTCCGCTCGAACTCCTCCACGGCAAGCTCGTAATTGGTACGCAGGAGATAGATCGTTCCGAGGCCGAAATGGGCCTCCGCGTCGTTGGGGATCAGCCTCACGGCCTTGGTCAGGTTGAACTGGGCTCTTTCCATATTCCCATCGGAAAGGTAGTTGAACCCCTCATCCCGCAGGATCTCCCCCTCCCTGCGGTTTTCCGCTCTCTTTTCGGCAGTCCCGGCACATGACTGGAGCCCGGCCGCGAGAAAAAGAACAGCGATCATGATCAGGCAGGTTCTCATCTTTTTCAAAACCGTCACCCTCCGGGAGTGGATTTAGCTGTCAGCTAAATCCAATTTCAGATTCCAAATTCCACATTCCAGGAAATCAGCTCTTTGCTATTAGCTGATTCTCAAAACCTCGACAGAAACCTCACCACGCTTAGCTGGATCTTACGGTCATCGGGAAAGGCGGCATCTCCGGTAACCTTTGCATCATCAGGACGGGCTGCGGGTAACCCAGCCGCAGCTTCCCCCCCACCAGGAGCAAAGGCGGCCGGCAGAACCGGTGACACCTCTACGGCTTCCGTTTCAATATTCTCTTCAGGGGGCGGGAGTTCCTCTTCCTCGACCTCTACACCCCCGGTCCCGATCTCCTCTTCAGTTGCTCCCACCCCGTCTGGTTCGACCTTTTCCATGGCCTCTTCCCAGGCCGGTTCAACAGGCTCTTCCGCAACCTCTTCGATGGCAGCGACCATCCCCTTTCGTTTGCCCGTTTTCCTGGCATCCTCGGGCTTCAGGAAAGCCTGCTTTAATAGCTCGTCGAAATCACCATCGGCGACAAGGACATTATCCCTGGGCGGCTTGTCCTCAACTTCCGGCTCCTGGTCATCGTCCACCTCCGTAGCCCCATTGTCAGTCTCAGGGGCCTGGTCGACCAATCCACCTTCCGGATTTTCTTCCTCGATGACCTCCAGAAGCTCGGTCGACGCGATCTCATCGTCGACCTCAAGGAGCTCCGGCTCGATGGTTCCGGTCTCCCGGTACAGGGCCTCTTTCCCGGCCCAGGAAGCCCTCTGTTCCGATGACATGGTCTCCCACGGAACCTCCTCGAGGATGGACCCCATCGCTTCCACGAAGTCGATCGCCTCGTCGATCGCTTCTTCGGCTCCGGCGGGGTCGTAAGGGTTCTTGTCGCACCCGTAAACAATATGAAAAGCAGGCTCGATCATGAAAAACACGATGTAGGTCTCATAGCCCTTACCCATGTCGCCTGTGACGATGTAGACCTCTGAGGGTTCGGAGATGTGCTCGCCCACCGAGATGCGTACCTTGTTCATCCCGGTGTAAACCCGCTTCAGGAAATCGGCTTTCACCGGTACTATCGCAACGTCGGACAGGAGTTCGTACATACCCTCACCTCACCCGATACTTCGGTTAACCATCCTTACATTCCCCACCGGAACATTATCAGGAATTTGTACCATTCATGGCGGTCATCAAGCAAGTGCTGTGCAGAGACCCGAAATCCGCGATTGGTTTGGGCCGGCCCCTGGTCGGGGGGTCTGAGGGGTCTGTTTTTGACACGCCGGTCCTGGTACCTGGACTTTTCGGCATCGACGCCACCCGCCGACCCCGAA
>JARGFV010000108.1 GCA_029210545.1 bacterium | reverse complement strand
TGGCGTCGATGCCGAAAAGTCCAGGTACCAGGACCGGCGTGTCAAAAACAGACCCCTCAGACACCCCGACCGGAGGCTGGCCCAAACCAATCGCGGATTTCGGGTCCTTGCACCCTCTTTCCTTGGGGTGTATTCTGGTATTAGTGTGGATGGGTGCATTTCTGAATACATCCTGATCTTTTTTCCCTGAGCTTCCCCAAGCGACCCACGGAATCCTCCTCTTTCTTTCGGGGCGCCTAATGGAAAACCATTATTCAGTAACTCTCACGACGAGTCCGGTTCCCTCTCCGTTATGTGAACATGGTCAAAAAGCTGCATGCCATCTGGCGTTCATTTTACACAGACACATGCCATGCCTGGGACGGTTGATGGGGATAGCCGGTCACGCGAGGTCACTGGATGAATCATGGCACTGGACGGTTCAGTTCGAAAGACCTCCCCCCTCACATCCTCAAACATTAATGATCTCCTCCTCGAAAGGCAGATCTCCAAAACCGAAAATCCATTTTTCCTGAACTTTATCAAAGGGGGCAAGATGACTAACAGAAAGACCATAAAAAATGTGCGGACAGGCATGATTCTGTTCTTATCTGTATGCCTGATCATTGTGTTAGGCGCTTCGATCGTAACCGTTTCGGCATCGAGCCAGAAAATTCCCGCCGAGGTGCAGTCGATCATCAACGAGCGTTGTGTGCGTTGCCACACTGGCGCTCCGGCATCCCATGTCCAGGAACACCCAGGCATGGTGAACCAGTGCGGCTCCTGCCACGTCCCTGTGCAGGTGGGACACGACACCGAAGGCTGCGTCGAATGTCATGAGACACCCGGTACGACCCACTTTTTCCTGCGCGACGTGAAGGACCAGACTGTCCTCGCCGCCAATGCGGAGGGAAAGTGTATTAAATGCCATATCCAGGCTAAAAACAACATTGGCAAGGGGTACCCGGCCCTTGACAGCAATGCCCGCATCATAAAAGCGGCGGAAAAGGGCACCTTGAGATCCTGGATCCAAAGGGGGGGCTTCATGGCCAAGTACCTTTCCCCGGAGCAGGCGGCCACCGTCAGCAAATGGATCGACTCCATCGCGCAGAAGCGGGAACTTGGCTATGACCCCTATCTGCAGGCTTCCAGAGTCTCCAACCCTCCCGTAATTGACGGAGACGGTTCAGACAAGGCCTGGAGTTCGGCCAAATCCCACACGATCTCACTGACGCCGGCGCCTCCCTTTACCGATACGGACAGTGTCGAGTTGAAGGCTCTTTATGACGACACAAACCTCTACATCCTCGCGGTATGGAAAGATTCGACCCTGAGCATGACGCGCGCCGGGTCATGGAAGTGGATGAAGACCGGATGGATGCACCCTGAGGCCGCTGGGGAGAACGACAAACAGTCCGAGGACAGGCTTGCCATACTCTGGAACATGACAACCCCGGACTTCCGAACCGTATACGGGTGCGCTGTCAAGTGCCACGGGAACGTTCCCGGATCGTCGGAATTCACGGACAAGCAGGGATCGAAGATGGACATCTGGCACACGAAAGCCGCACGGGGAATGGGCGGAATCAGTGCCCAGGAGATCGCGAAACCCAAGGTTGCCGTGAAGGACGACAGCTACGAGGCCACTGCCGGTGAGATGGTCTTTAACGGCTGGCTGGACGACAAGTACCTCGTCTGGTACATGGACCTGGAAGACGGTTACAATCTCGAAGATTCCGGCCGCCGGGGTGACAAGGGGCAAAGCGCCTACAGCCACAACCGCAATAAGGCGAAGAACGCCCCTGCATTCATGGAAAAAGCGCCTGAGAATTACCCGGATGCCATGGTCCTGACCCAGTCCGAGGTGGCTGCCGGGGAGGTCCTCGTGGCGGATCCCGACAGTCCGGACTACGCCGGAGACAAGGCCGTCAATAAGGCGTGGCGAAAGTATGCCGCGGCCAAGGCCGTCGTTCCGGAACGGGTTCTCCGCCATCCGGCCGGGAGCAGGGCTGATGTGAAGCACAGCGCCACATGGAAGGACGGTGTCTGGGTCAACGAGTTCCAGCGCGCCCTGAACACGGGCAGCCCCGGGGACGACGTCATCTTCGATGACCTGAGCAAGGAGTACGAGTACAGTATCGCCGTATTCGACAACTGCGGTAGGGGTGAGATCCCACCCGGCCACAACACCTACGGCGATGGGCAGTACCAACTGCTGACTTTCAAATAGCAGTCAGTCTGATAATGTAAACAGAATTTCAAGGGGATGCCCGCACACAATGCGCGGGCATCCTTCAGTGGAGTCCTCGGTTTGTCCATCGGGCTGGCGGGAGCTTATGCCCTGGGGTCCATGATGGGGATCAGTGTCGTGCCCGATCCGTCCTTCATTCCGGTGGCGGTTCTCTTCTCCAGCCTTGTGGGCGTATTCTTCGGCTTCTATCCGGCCAGGAAGGCCGCCCGGATCGACCCCATCGAGGCGCTGCGCTACGAGTAACGGGGAGCCGGGGAGGAAACTGATCGGCAGGCGTCAGCGGCGGTGTGATAAGGTTTGAGATCACCCGCGCGCTTTACCCGGGCCGGGAACCGTGCTGATCAGCGCGGCGGCAAAAAATGCCAGGGCGGCCCCCAGGAAAAAGGCGGCCCGGACCCCAAGGGTCTGCCAAAGGTCTGTGAAAAAACTGACCAGCCCGAGGGCGATGACCGTGCGGGGCAATCCCGCGGTGATGGATTTCGGAAGCATACCGGATTATATCCCCCCTTCGGGTGCGTAGAAAGAAGAACGTACCGGGTGGAAAGGGGAAAGGGGAAAAGACAAGTGGAAAGTGGAAAGAGCGGAAGGTCTCGACTTGCCGACTGAGCAACCTTGCGAAAGAGCAAGATCTGAAGCTGAAAGAGCGTGTCCTGTAAAGGCGGCAAGAGCGGTCTCGTGCCCTTCGACAAGCTCCTCTCGACCCCTCGATAAGCTCGAGACAGGCAGTACAGGCAGGGCAGGCAGAGATCACAGAGAAAATCCAAACAGGACTTTGGTTTACCCCGTCACCCGCATTTCTCCGTGTCCTCCGATTTTCTCCGTGGTGAATGCTCTTCAGGCTTTGACGGCACACGCCAGAGTTCTCCCCCCCAGATTTCCGCCCTTCCCTGTGGCCCCCTGTGACGCGGCCGGGACAGGCCGCCCTGTGGTTCTCTGTGTCAATGCTTTTGAAGTTCTCACCTCTCCACCAAAATGTGGGCACCAGGTACGCATTATTGTGATGAACCGAAATATGAAACTGGTTTTCCGAGGTGGATCCAATGACCCAGCGGGCGGCACCGGTTACATGCCGGGGTCTTTACCCTGCGTGCCGATGGGGATCTGGCTGATGCCCTCCTCGAGATAGGGGCTCTCGTCTTCCGGGGCCGCGGCCTCCTGGCGGCCCTCGTCGGATACCGCGCCCCTGGCGTCGGATCCCGGGTCCTCGACCGAGTTGGACTCGTCGGTCCCGGTGAAGGTCAGCGGTTCTGCGTATGGGAATGACGGCTCGGCCGCCGGAACCTGGACCTGCGCCGCTTGGTACTGCCCGTCGGTGATCATGCGGCCCTTGAGCATCACGCCCAGGATGTGGTCCGAGCGCGCCAGCACCCTGTCCATGTTGCGGTCAGGGTCGAAGACCCTGGGCCCCGGCAGCATGGCAGCTAAAAAGGCGCTTTCGCGGAGGGACAGGGCTCCCGGCTCCTTCCCGAAGTGATGCCGCGCCCCCGCCCCCACGCCGTACACCCCGTTACCCAGCTCCACGACGTTGAGGTACAGCTCCAGGATCCGGTCTTTGGTCAGGGCCGCTTCCAGCCGCCTGGCAAGGAGCAGCTCCCGGACCTTGCGCCTTATGGTCTTGTCGCTGGACAGGAACAGGTTCTTGGCCAGCTGCTGGGTGATGGTGCTGGCCCCGCGTGCGAACCGCCTCTCCCTGAGGTCTTCCATGATGGACTGGCGCACCTCGAACCAGTCGACACCCCCGTGGGAGTAGAAAGAAAAATCCTCCCCGGCCAGGACCGCGTCGCGCAGGTGGGGCGGGATCTTTTCCAGGGGGGTCCACGAGGGGTTGCCGGGGCCGAGGGCAAAGGGCCTGCCTTCCCCGTTCCAGTCGCGCACCGTCAGGTTGACGACGGCGTCGGCCCCGGCCAGGAAACGGACGTCGGGCAGGTCGGAGGCGGCCAGGAATAGCCACCCCGCGGCGGCCAGTGCCCCCAGGGCCCCGGCCACAAGGAGAGAGGTCAGGAACTTTCTGCTTATCGATGTTTTCATTGGGGGAGGGTTATAGCACACCGCCGGAAAAAGGAGGAGGAAGAAAACCCGAAATCCGCGATTGGTTTGGGCCGGCCTCCGGTCGGGGTGTTCAGGCGGCCGGTTCTACTGTTGTGAGAGGCCGGGAGGTTCAAACGAGGGCTCGCCGTCCCTCCTTAAGCCCTCGAGCCCGACCGGAGGCGCCCAATCGCCGGATTTCGGGTATGGTTCCCCCCTGCCTGCGGCAGGCAGGCTCAGGAACACGGAATCCGGACGCGTCCGGATTCCGTGTGTAGCCCCGAAACCCCTTGTACGTCATGCGCGCCAACTTCTTGCCCGCCTTGATAGCCGTCGCTTCAATATCCACTGTGTATGACTCGTAACCATCATCTCGCGGTGACTGGGTCAGGACCTTGCGAATGACCTGATTAAGCCCATAAAGACCGCCGCTCACCAACATCCTGCGAAGCCAGTTACCAACAAGGTTTTTTTATCCCCAGAATCTCGAAAACCAGATCAACCGAGATTCTGGGGTGGAAAGGAGGAAAGGGGAAAGGGGAAAGGGGAAAGGCTGACCCCACCTGTTACATCCTGCTGTTTTTCCTTGACCCCACGGGTTGCCCCTAAGGATTATTGCCTGTCCGGATTTTCGTGATATTGTGTTTCGCGGTGTGCCATTCCCGAGGGGGGGGTGTTCATGCAATGTTACCGTTGCAGGGCCGAGGTCGAGGCCGGCTCTTTCTTTTGTCCTTTTTGCGGGGCGCCGCTGGCGCCTGTCGATCCCGTTGACGAGATCAAACAGCTGGTCCGGTCGACCCGGGAGGAGACCGCCTCCCTCCTGTCCAGGCTGGATCTTATCCAGGAGCGGTTCGAATCCCTTCAGCAAACAGATACAGGTGTAGTGGCGCCGGGGGAACCTTCCGTGGCGGCGGAACCGCCCCGCGTGGAAGAAAGATCCGAACCGGCGCCCGGATACGGTCCCCCCGTTTTTGAATCCCGGACAACGGAAACACAGGTTGAGGAGGCCTCCCCGGATCCATCCTCCGGAATGGACTTCCTGGCGAAGCTGTTCGGGTCCGAGGCGGTCCCGTCAAGGAAAACAGGGCTGTCCGAAGTGCACTTCGGACAGAAGTGGCTGCTTATCGTCGGCATCGCCATCATGGTCCTCGGGATCGGATATTTCCTGAAATACTCCTTTGACAGGAACTGGGTCGGACCTGCCGGCCGGGTGGCCATGTCCTATTTCGCCGGAATGGCCTGCCTCGCGGGAGGGGAGTTTTTACGCCGTCGGCTGACGCGCATGTTCGGCCTTTACCTGACGGGCGGCGGTATCGCCGTTCTTTACTTCTCGACCTTCGCGGCGTTTCAGATCTACGCCCTCATGAGCCATGTGGCCGCCTTCGGGATCATGATCATGGTGACGGCTCTCGCCTGCTCTCTGTCACTCTTCTACGACGCGAGATGGCTCGCCGTCCTCGGGATCATCGGCGGATTCCTCACTCCCGTGGTGTTGTCCACCGGCGTGGACAACCAGGTGGCCCTTATGACCTACATGGTCATGCTCAACGGCGGTATCCTGGGCATCGCGTTTTTCAAGCGGTGGGCGCTGCTGAACCATCTGGGGCTGGCCAGCACATGGATCCTGTTCGCGGCCTGGTACTTCGAGCACTACGCAATGAGCAAGTTCTGGCCCACCGTTGTTTTTCTCAACATCTTTTTCCTGATCTACGCGGTCGCGCCCTTTGCCTTTTACTTCATCAGGGAGCGGGTTGAGGAACTCACCGGTTTCGCCCTGACCATTCCCAACGCGTTTGTCGCCTTCGCGTTCTCCTTCGCCACCATCGCGGAGTACTATTCGCGCCCGGCGGTGAGTATCGTGACCGTCGCCTACACCGCCGTCTTCTCCGTTATGGCCAGCTACCTGTACAGGAAACAATCGGGAAACCTCGAGCCGTTCATCCTGCTCCTGGCAAAAGCCCTGGTGTTCCTGGTGATCACGGTCCCGGTCCTCTTCTCGGACCACTGGATCACCGTGTTCTGGATAGCCCAGGCGGGAGGCATCATCTGGGCAGCCCTTCGCCTGAACAACCGGTGGCTTTACATCGGCGGCCTGGGGCTCCTCGCGGCGGCCGCCGTAAAGTTCCTGCTTTACGACTACCCCGGCGTTTTCCACCTGGCGGAAGGGATCTACTTCCGGATGCCCTACGGGGAGATGATGCCCGAAAGGTGGCTGACGTCGGCTGTTGTGGTGGCTGCGCTGTACACCATGGCGAGGCTCACCCGGGGGTCGGACCTTTCCCGGGACATCTTCCAGGGTTACGATGCCGTCGTCCTGAACCTCTCCTTCACCATCCTCCTTTTTATCGTGCTCAACGTCGAGGTGAGCGGTTTCTTCGAGGACAAGGCTCCCCAGGCGCGTTTCGCGTCCATATCGGTCCTGTGGGCCCTCTTTTCCATCGGTCTCATGGGCCTCGGTTTCGCGTTCAGGAAAGGCTTGATGAGACGGGTATCCATCGGTCTTTTCGCGGTCACCGTACTGAAGGTTTTCCTGGTTGACATGTCAAACGTCAGCACCCCGTTCAGGATCGTCTCGTTCATTGTCCTCGGCGTTCTGCTCATCGGCGCCTCTTTCCTTTACCACAGGTACAAGGGACTGATCCTTTCCGAGGACGAGGCGGAAGGTGAAGCCGGGGAGGAGGCTGCCGGATGAAAAAGATGGGGAACCTGCTGTGGTGCCTGGTCCTTGCCGCGGCTCCGGTCCACGCGGGATCGGTCCAGCCGTCGCAGTTCAGGCACATGGTCGACATCGGGGACGGTTTTACCCCCGATACGCCCGCCAGGCTGACTCTCACCGAGGAGGTGCTCTCGAAGACGGCCAGGGCTTTTTCGGACCTGCGTCTCTTCGACGACACCGGGAACGAGGTCCCCTACGTCATTTACGAGGAGATCGTGCCCGGTGAGAGGGAAACGGGCTTCGATTTCAAGGTCCGCTCCTTCGACGATACCGGGGACAAGGTGACGGTCCTTGTCGAGCGGCCTGGAAAAGAGAAGGCTTACGACCGGATCGAGATCCTGACCCCCGCCCGGGATTTCAAGAAAAATGTCGGGGTGTACTCGTCTCCGGACACGGGGGAGGACCTCCCCGGGACATGGCGGAAACTGGCCGATGACACGGTCTTCGATTTTTCGTCCCGGATCGATCTCAGGAAAACGAGGTTCGGGATCCCGGGCACCTCATCGCGCTATCTCAATCTCGTTTTAACCGACGAGAGGCAGGTCGGTGAGGAGGAAGGATCGATCCGGCTCGAATACGACGGCCTCCGGTTCGAGGTGGGCGGCCTGAATGATGAACCGTTCAGGATCGACCGGATCCGCGGCTGGCGGGGTGAAAGCAGGGCGGGCGAGCCCGTCCTCGACAGGAAGATCATCAGCCGGCCCGGGCACATCATCGACGAAAGGGGGGATTCGATCTACGACCTCGGGCCTGTCAACCTTCCCGTTTCCCGGGTAACCCTCAGGGTCGACAGGAAATACTATCACCGCCGCGTGGAGCTGATGGGAGCCGACAGCGACAGCGATGAGAAATACGTTCGGGTCGGTTCCGGGACGATATACAACATCCCCGGACCCGACTACGAGCTGGCGCAGGTTGTCAGAAGCGAACACGGGAAACTTTCGAGCTACCCGGAGCCGGCCCTGAAAAACGTCAGGAACAACCCCGGGTTTATGGCCGGCAAACCGGAATCGACGAAGGAGATCACGGAAAATACCGCTTTCAAGATCGTCATCCTGGTCCTCGTACTGGGGCTGGCGTGGTGGCTGTACCGCCTGATGAAGAAGCTGCCGGTTTCCGTAAACAAGTAAAGGCGGGATCATGGACTCTGGTGCATCCGACAGCCCCGGATCAGGCGCA
>JARGFV010000107.1 GCA_029210545.1 bacterium | reverse complement strand
GGGTGACTGCCATTCTGGGAGGTGCCCATGCGTAACCTTGACCACAGCCGTAAACCCGTCGAATTCGACGGGATAAGAACCCCCTTGGCAAAACTGGTCGAATTCGGCCGGTTTAACCGCGTCGGATTCGAGGCGGTTGCAAACAAGGGCAACGAACGCATGAAGCTGCCGGGAGGTGACCAGATGACCCAGGCCGAACTGAATTCCTTCGAGCGTATGTGCCGCAGGTTTGAAAAATATCTCGGGGAAATCTGCCCCGCCAAAACCGCATAGGGAAAAACGAACAGCCATGACACCCGACCAACTCGAACACTTTCGCCAACTGCTGGAAGCTCAGCGGCAGGAGCTGCTGGCGAGCAGGGATGCCGCCAAAGACTCCACCAAGCCGGTGACGCTCGATCAGACCAGCGTCGGCCGCCTCTCGCGCATGGACGCCATGCAGGGGCAGGCCATGGCCATCGAGGTCCAGCGCCGTCGGGGAATACAGTTACAGCGCATTCAGGCAGCACTCGCCCATATTCAAGGCGACGATTACGGCCTGTGCACTGCCTGCGAGGAGGAGATCGCTATCCGCCGATTGGAAACCGATCCCGCCGCGACCCTCTGTATCGCCTGTGCTTCGCGGCGGGATCGGAGCTGAGTGGTGGCAATCGCGAGGATGTCGAAAGGTAGGAGCGCGTGATCTCCACGTCAGTGCTTTGCGCACTGCTCAGTCTGACATGCGCCGGAGTCAACGACGTTGTGTTCAAACGCTATGCGGGTAAAGACCGTTCGCGTGGGGTCTATGTCTTCGGCATCGGCTTAATCTGATCGATCCTCCAGGTTGCCTATGCCGCCATCCGGGGGATTGAATTTACCCTGTCCGATGTCTCGCTGTTGTACGGCCTTGCCGCCGGGGTGCTGCTGACCGGTTCCAATTTCCTGCTGCTGGCAATCGAGAAGGGGCAGGCCAGCGTTGTCATTCCCATTGCCAACATGAGTTTTGCTGTCGCTCTGTTGTTGGCCATCGTGTTGGGGATGGAACGATTGACCCTGAACAGACTGGCCGCCGTGTCCATGGCGGTTGCTTCCATCCTGTTGCTGTCATTGGTCTGGTCAGCGTGAAAGGGGCGCGTCAGGAATAATACAACGAAACGATGTCGGAGGGAGGCAATAAGACGGGAAAGTTGGAGCGCGATTTTCGGTGTCCGGCTGAATTGCAAACCCGTTACCATCGTCCGCTGCCGGGACTACGGCTTGCGTAGCAAACGGAGCGCGAGACGCAGGCGAGTCGTCCCGAAGGGATGCGACCGCGCAGCGGCGCGCAAATCAGGGGAGAAAATCCCTTCCTGTGTCATGAACCGCCGCCGGATGTCGGCGGGCATTATTTCTCGATTCACATCAACAGGTTGCGGGGCAAGTCGAGGGCGGAGACTGTTTTGCGCCAGGTCGACGCACTCTCCTGCGTCGGTCAACAGTTCCTGACGCTGCCCGGATACGTTCTCCGGACCCGGACCGGGGAAAAGGCCTCTCCGATGCCCCGGCCGGAGGTTGACAAAAACCGATGGCGGATTTCGGGAATTAACGCTTCTGTTGACGCGGTTCGCACGGCTATGGTAAGAAGTAGATTCAGTAGTCAGTAAACAGTAAACAGTAAACAGTGATCAATAGTCGGTACCAAGTCAGGACAAACCGATGAACGCTTGCTTTGCCAAAAATACTTTTACTCACTTCAACTGGTGCTGGTGGCCGGGCAATAGAATTCCGTGTGCGCCGGGAGGCCAGGGTTAGAAAAGGAACAACCTGAGATAGAAAACCAGGCCCCGCCCAACCGGCGGGGCTTTCTTTATTGTGCGCACTGGGAGAAAGGATCCGCCGTCGCCGGAGGCTTCGGAGGACAGGGGGAGGTGGAAACAGGGAGAAGGGAGAAGGGAGAAGGGAGAAGGGAGAAACCGCCTTCGCTAACGCCTCCTGACTGGCTACGGAGGGCAAGGGAAACCAGGAAATAGTGGAAAGTGGAAAGTAAAAGAACAAGTGGCACCGGATTTGATGTAATACGGAAAATCTGATAACCGGACTTAACCAAACGAGGGTGGGAAAGGAGAACAGGATGAAGGGGAAAAAGAGGTTTGCGGTACTGTTTGTCGCGGCGGCTTTCCTGCTTGCCGGTCAGCTGACTGCCCACGCTGCGGACACCTACAAGATCGGGGCGGCCTTCGCCCTCACGGGGCCCGCGGCCGTCATCGGGGACCCGTCAGCCAAGATCGCCGAGATGCTCCTCGAGGAGATCAACTCCGCTGGTGGCGTTAACGGGAAAAAGATCGAAATGATCACCTACGACACCCAGTCGGATCCTACCCAGGCGGTCACCGTCATCCGGCGGCTCATCGAGAAGGACAAGGTCCTGGCCATCATAGGGCCCACCAGCACAGGTACGGCCATGGCGTCCATCAAGTTCATCCAGGACAGCGAGGTCCCCATGGTGGCGTGCGTGGGCGGGTCCCCGGTGGTCGTCCCGGTTAAAAAATGGGTTTTCAAGACTCCTCAGACAGACACGATGGCCGTCGAGCGGCTCTACGACTATTTCACCAGGGAGGGGATTAAAAAGGTCGCCATCCTGTCCTCTTCAAGCGGATTCGGGGACAGCGGGCGCAAGGGCCTCCAGGGCCAGGCGGAAGCCCTCGGCTTCGAGATCGTCGCCGACGAGCGCTACGGCGACAGGGACACGGACATGTCCTCCCAGCTCACCGTCCTCAAGGGCAAGGACGCACAGGCCATCGTTGTGTGGGGCATCGGACCGGCTCCCGCCATCATCACCAAGAACGCGAAACAGCTTGACGTCAAGATCCCCATCTTCATGAGCCACGGGGTGGCCGATCCCAAGTTCATCGAGCAGGCCGGCGAGGCCGCCGAGGGGGTCATGATGCCCGCCAGCAGCTTCATCGTGGCGGACAAACTCGCCGACTCCGATGCAGCGAAAGCGTTCCTCATGGATGTGAAAACGAGGTACGAGAAAAAGTACGGGCCCGTGAGCACCCACACCGGTTATGCCTACGATGCCCTGAAACTCATTGAAATGGCTCTCGCCGCCGCCGGCGCCGACCGGGCCGGCATCCGTGACGCCATCGAGAAGACACAAGGGTACGTGGGGATCAACGGGACCTTCAACATGTCCCCTGAAGATCACAACGGCCTGACCAAGGATTCCCTCGTAATGGTCAGGGTCAAGGATGGAGGCTGGGAGATTGTCCCCTGACATCCCGGCCGATATCCCTGCCGATAATTCAACAGGGACCCCGGGGGGAGGCGGTACCCGCCTCCTCCTGGGTAACGAGGCCATGGCCCAGGGGCTTTACGAGGCCGGCTGCCGGGTGGCGGCGGCCTACCCCGGCACTCCCTCCACCGAGATCCTTGAATCCCTGGCGGCTTATGAAGCGGGCAACCTTCACACCGAGTGGTCGGTCAACGAGAAGATAGCGCTGGAGGTGGCCGCGGCCGCTTCCTATGCGGGCCTTCGAAGCGCCGCGGTCATGAAACAGGTGGGTCTCAACGTGGCCCTCGATCCCCTCATGAGCCTCGCCTACACCGGTGTCGCCGGAGGGATGGTCGTCATCGTCGCCGACGATCCCGGCCCCCACAGCTCCCAGACCGAACAGGACACGCGCCTCATCGCCATGGCTGCGGGTGTGCCGGTTCTGGACCCCGCCACCGGGGAGCAGGCGAGGGAGATGGTCCACCAGGCCTACGATATCTCGGAAAAATACCAGGTTCCCGTGATCCTGAGGCCGGTACTCAGGATCTGTCACTCCCGCGGCCCGGTCGGGCCGGTCACACGCCGGTTCGAGGGTCCGGAGCCCTTGTTTATCAAGGACACGGACCGGTGGGCGGCGACGCCAAAACACCGCTTTACGCTCCACAGGGAGCTCAACCGCAAGCTCGGGCAGATGCGATCCGACCCCCTTGTCACGAAAATGAACGGTTTCTGGCGCGGGGAGAACGGCCCGGCCGACTTTGCCATCCTCGCTTCGGGCGTCGCCGCCGCCTACGCCATGGACGCTCTGACCGACAGGGGGATGGCTGACGAGGTGCCCCTTTTCGTGGCCGGATGCCCGTGGCCTCTTTCCGAAGGACAGATCATCGAGTCCCTTGGCAGGTACGGGCGGATCCTCGTTCTCGAGGAAACGTCCCCTTTCATGGAGATGCTGGTCCGGCAACGCCTGGATGTCTCCGGGAGGCTGGACGGCCTGGTCCCCTCGGAGGGGGAGATCACACCGGATGTGGTTGAGAAAGCTTTGAACAGCTTTCTCACGGTTCACGGTTCACAGTGCACGGTTCACAGTGCAGAGGTGCGGGAAGCGGAACCGTTTCCTGAAGGAGAAGGGGAGACGACGTCACCCAGCCCGCCCACGCTATGCGCCGGGTGCCCCCACCGGTCCTCTTTCTGGGCCCTGAAGAAGGCGATGCCAGGGGCCATCTATACCGGTGACATCGGCTGCTACACCCTGGGCATCGAACTCGGGGTGGTGGATACGGTCCTGTGCATGGGGGCCTCGATCTCCCAGGCTGCCGGTTTCTACTGGGCTTACCGGCAGTCGCCCGGCAGCCGGCAGCCCATCGCGGCCGTCATCGGCGATTCCACCTTTTACCACGCCGGTATCCCTGCCCTCGTCAATGCCGTTCAGCAGGGGGCGGCCTTCGTGCTCCTGATCGTGGACAACGGTACGACCGCCATGACCGGGTGTCAGCCTACTCCAGGGTCGGGTGTCCTCCTGTCAGGAACACCCGGCAACAAGGTGCCCCTGGAAGATGTGGTGAGGGGGTGCGGGGTCACGAAGCTGTGGATCACCGATTCCCTGGATTATGAAGCGTTAACGGGGTCCCTCAAAGAGGCGGCTTTGGCTGCTTCGAAGGGCCAGATGGCCGTGGTCATCAGCCGTTCCCCCTGCGTCCTTAACCTGAGGGAGCGCCAGGGGCCCGTGCCCGTCATCGACCGGCAGGTATGCAACGCCTGCGGCATCTGTACGGACCGTTTCGGATGCCGGGCCATCAGGGCCGACGACGGGGAGTTCACCATCGTGGAGGAACTGTGCCCGGGATGCGGGGTCTGCGTTCACGTGTGTCCCCGGGGGGCGATCGTCGTAAAGGAAGGTGAACGTGAAGGGGGAGGCGAAAGGTGAGCCGGCGGCTGACGACCTATGATATCGTGCTGGCCGGCAGAGGAGGCCAGGGAGTTATCTTCCTCTCCCGCGTCATGGGGCTTGCCGCTCTTGGGCAGGGGCTGGGGGTGAGGACCACCGAGACCCACGGAATGGCCATGCGCGGGGGGTCGGTCCAGTGCTTCGTGCGCATCGGAGACGTATACGGCCCCCTGTTTCGCATGGGCTCGGGCGATCTGCTCATGGTCCTGCACCCTGCCGAAACATCCCTGGCACGGCCCCTGTTGTCGGCAGAGGGCTCGATCCTCGTCAACGATGCCGGTACCGAAACGCCGCTGCCCGCCGGGAAGGGACAAAAAGTGTTCCTTGTGGATGCCGACGGTATCGCCCGTGACTGCGGAAATGCGAGATCGGTCAACCTGGCTCTCCTTGGGGGGGCCGTGGCGTTGGTGAAAGGTTTTCCCCTCAAGGCGGCATCCATCGAGGAGGCCATCGTGAAAAGCGGCCCCCCGAAGGCGGTGGAAAAAAACCTTGAGGTCTTCCGGAAAGGCCTGGGAACCGCAGATGACCTGGAGAAGATCTGAACTTGGGGGAACCGCAGGCGTCTGCCAAATAAACCCTGAAGAGCGTTCACCACAGAGTTCACCCTTCGACAAGCTCAGGGTAGACGGAGAAAGGCAAATAGTCCGGGGGATAAACGCAGGCATGTGCCTTGAAACCCAAGACCCAAAACCCAAATTATTACCAATTAGGAGCCGGGATGTATCAGCCTGAAAAAGAGAGCATGGACCGGGAGCAGCTTGTCCACCTTCAACTGGAAAAACTCCGGTTGACCCTGACACGGATACGTGATCACAACCCTGGCTATCACGGGATGATCGGGAGGGTGGACCCGGAGGAGATCGGTTCTGTGGATGATGTGGCGAAGCTGCCCTTCATGACCAAGGACGACCTGCGCGACGCCTACCCCTTTGCCCTGACCTGCGCCCCGAAAAGGGAGTTTGCGCGCTTTCACATGAGTTCGGGGACTACCGGAACCCCCATCCTCAACCCTTATACGCGGCAGGATGTCGATCAGTGGGGGGAGATCATGGCCAGGTGCTTTGCCGCGGCCGGTGTCGGGTCTGAGGACGTCGTCCAGATCACCCCCTCCTTCGGGCTTTTCAACGGCGGGTTCGGGTTCCATTACGGGGCCAGCCGTTTAGGTTCGTTCATCGTTCCCATCGGGGCCGGCAGGACCGCCCTGCAGCTCCAGTTTATCGCGGATCTCGGGACAACCTGTCTCACGGCCATCGCCTCCTATCCGCTGCGGCTCATGGAGGTGGCAAGGGAGCAGGGGTTCGACTGGCGGGACAACAGCCTCAAGGTGGGGATCTTCGGCGCAGAGGTGTGGAGTGACGAGATGAGAGAGCGTATCGAGGAAGAGATGGGGATCGTCACCTACGACATCATCGGCATGACCGAGACCGGCGGTGTCGGGATGGGGATCGACTGCGCCGCCAGAGCCGGGGTTCACGTGTGGGAGGATCACTATCTGGTCGAGATCACCGATCCGGACACCGGGACGGTCCTGCCTGACGGGGAAACAGGTGAGATGGTGGTGACCACCCTGACCCGGGAAGGCCTGCCGCTTATCCGGTTCCGGACGCGTGACATCACCTCCGTCGTGTCCCGGGACAGGTGCGATTGCGGAAGGACCCACCTGCGCATCGCCCGCATCACTGGGCGAAACGACGACATGATCAAGGTCAAGGGGGTGAACTTCTATCCCCAGCAGATCGAGTCCCTCCTTTTGAAGGAGCCCGGGGTGGGAAACGACTACCTGCTGGTTATCGACCGGGTCGCCGGCGCCGACCACCTGGAGATTACGGTCGAGGTCCGGAACCCCGGGGACACGGCTCTCGCTGACAGGCTGGGACGGATCCTGAAGGATTTCCTCGCTTTCGGGTCCGACCTGAAGCTGGTCGCCATTGGCAGTATCGAAAGGCCTCCGGGGAAGGCAGTTCGCGTCATTGACAAGAGATGACGCGAAAAAATCTCAGATCTCAAATCTCATATCTCAGAAGAGAACAATCCGGATTTGTGTCTATTTGTTCCGGCTTTTGGGTTCTGGTCGATCTTTTTGAGATCTGAGATTTGAGATTTGAGATGATGAACCTGTTATAATTACCTTGTAGCGGTTGCCCCAGACACTGTCTAACCGACCAGAGAAACTAAATTGTAGGGATCTGCGGGCAAGGCGCTGCCGGGCGGTCCGGATTTCTGGCCGCCCGTTTGATCGAGAGCGAAGGTGAGTCGGTAAAAGAGGTGTCTTCGTACTTCGTGCTTTGTGGTTTGATCTGTTTGATCCGGGGCGAGGAGCCTGTCGAAGAACATCGCACAGACTGCCGGTTGGAGAGGAGGTTCCGGTTATGCTGACGATCGAGGTCCCTGGCTGGGGCAGCTTTCCCATCAGGCATCTGGTTCTTGACCTTAACGGGACCTTGACCCTGGATGGAGGCCTTATGGCGGGCGTCAGGGAACGGATCGTCCATCTGGCCGGGAAACTGGACATCCACGTGCTCACCGCTGACACTCTCGGGAAGGCGGCAGAACTGTGTCACGATCTCCCTGTGACCCTGCATACGATCGCCGCCCAGGACCAGGTGGAGGCCAAAAGAAAATATATTCGGGGGCTGCCACTCAGGGCTGTGGCCATGGGGAACGGACGCAACGACGCCGCCATGCTGGCGGATGCCGCCCTCGGGATCGCCGTCATCGGCCCCGAGGGAGCCTCCCCGGAGGCGGTGAGCGCGGCCGATGTGGTGGTGCTGGATATCAATGACGGGCTGGATCTGTTGATCTATCCGGACCGGCTGAAGGCCACTTTAAGGAGTTGACGCGGCTTCCTGCAAGGGGTCATCTACTGCCCCTAGGAGCCTGTCGGAGAACCCCATGCAGGCTCCTAGCAGCTGCTTTCATTACTCCCCCTCTCCCCTCAAAAATCACTTTCACCCCCACCTCTGACTTGTCCCGCCATAGCTTGAGCGACGGCGGATCCTCCCCCCTCA
>JARGFV010000106.1 GCA_029210545.1 bacterium | reverse complement strand
TTACAAATCAATGACTTACGGGGTGAGTCATTGATTTGGGCGCCCCGCGCGGGGCGCGTTGATGACTTTTTGCGAAGCCATCAAACTTCAGTCCACGGTTTATTACTCACAGAACCGTCTGTCGAAAAGGTTACGGATAAGGTTCATCAGGTCGGACTTGGCCTCGAAACCGACTCCCGGGAGATCGGGCAGACCCACCATTCCCCCCTCCACCGGCGTATCGTCCGCAAAACCCCCGAAGGGCGCGAACACCTCGGGGTAGGATTCGTTGCCGCCCAGCCCAAGGCCAGCCGCGATATTGAGAGCGAACTGGTGCCCCCCGTGGGGAATGCACCGGCGGCGTGACCAACCCATCTGCTCGATCATCTCGATCATCCTCAGGTACTCCACGAGCCCGTAGGAGAGCACCGGGTCCATCTGGAGGATATCCCGGTCGGGGCGGAGTCCCGCGTGACGGAGAAGGTTCCGAGCGTCCTGCATGGAAAAAAGGTTCTCACCGGTGGCGAGGGGGCCATTGTATTGCTCCGCGAGATCCGCATGTAGCTGGTAGTCCAGAGGGTCACCCGGCTCCTCGTACCAGCGCAGGCCGTACGGTGTCAGGGCGTCGCCATACTCTACCGCTGCTTCCAGGTTGAACCGTCCGTTGGCGTCAACAGCAAGCCGCTCTCCCTCGGAAACCATTTTCAGGACCGCTTCAATCCTGCGAAGATCATCCGACATTGGTGCTCCACCGATCTTCATCTTCACCACGCTGTATCCACCATCCAGGTAGCGGCTCATCTCGTCCCTGAGTTCCCCGGTTTCCTTGCCGGGATAGTAATACCCCCCAGCGGCGTAGACGAAGACATGGTCGTCGGCCCTTCCTTCGTTGTACCGTTCGGCGAGCAGCCGATAAAGGGGCTTTCCCTCGATCTTGGCCGCCGCGTCCCAGATCGCCATGTCGATAACGCCCACGGCCACGGAACGCTCGCCGTGGCCTCCGGGTTTTTCGTTGGTCATCATGAGGTCCCACAGCCGGAAAGGATCGAGGTTGCCCTGGGATTCGGAAACGTAGGTCGCGGGATCGGCCTCGAGCACCCGCGGAATGAACCGCTCCCGGAGCAGGCTGCCCTGGGCATAGCGCCCATTGGAGTTAAAACCGTATCCCACCACCGGTCTGCCGTCACGCACGACATCAGTGACCAGGGCCACCACCGAGACCGTCATCTTGCTGAAATCTATATAGGCGTTCCGGATGCTCGAGGCAATGGAGGCGGTTCGTTCCTGGATGTCGACGATCTTCATCAGTTCCCTCCCCTACAGACGGCTCAACCTCCCTGCCCCTGCTGGTTTTTCGAGTGATCAGTTTCCAAGGGCTGCTATCACAGCTTCCGTTACGTCCACAGTCCTGGCTTTCCCGCCCAGGTCCGGAGTCATTACCCGGCCCACACCGGTCACTGTCTCCATGGCTTCCATCAACCGCTCTCCTGCCTCCTTCTCCCCCAGGAAATCGAGCATCATGACGATGGACCAGAAGGTGGCTATGGGGTTAGCGATCCCCATGCCCGCGATGTCCGGAGCCGAACCGTGGACAGGTTCGAACATGGAAGGGTACTCCCGCTCAGGGTTGATATTGGCGGAAGGTGCGATACCGATGCTTCCTGCCACTGCCGGGCCCAGGTCGCTCAGGATATCGCCGAAGAGGTTGCTGCCTACAACGACGTCGAACCAGTGGGGGTTGCGAACAAAGTGGGCTGTGAGGATATCGATGTGGAACTGGTCGGTCTCAACGTCCGGGTATTCGGACCCCATTGCGGCAAACCGCTCATCCCAGAACGGCATGGTGTGGACGATACCGTTGGATTTGGTGGCGGATGTGAGCTTCTTCCGGGGCCTGGTGCGGGCCAGTTCGAAGGCGTACCTCAAAACCCTGTCCACGCCGATTCGGGTAAATACGGAGATCTGGCTTACCGATTCCATTTCTGTGCCGGAGAAGATCCTTCCGCCGATCTCGGAATATTCGCCTTCGTTGTTTTCACGGACAACGACAAAATCAATATCCTCTGCCGTCCGGTTGGCCAGGGGTGATACGACCCCCGGAAAGAGACGGACCGGCCGTATGTTGATGTACTGCTGGAAACTGCGCCTTATGGGGATCAGGAGCCCCCACAAGGACACGTGGTCCAGCACCCCGGGATACCCCACGGCGCCCAGGAAAATGGCGTCGCACTGGGACATTCGGTCGATCCCGTCCTCGGGCATCATGCGGCCGTGCTCGCGGTAGTAATCGCAGGAGTAGGGAAACTCCTCGTACTTAAGGCTGAAACCGTGCTGCGCCGCCAGGGCGTCGAGGACCCGAACCCCTTCCGGGATCATTTCCCTGCCGATACCGTCACCGGGCACCAGGGTCAGTTTATAGCTGTTGCTCATTTTTTAACTTCCTTTCATGGTGGACCGGATTCACAGGCCCCCGGCTCGGATCAGAAAAAGAGCCCGGTTGGAAGAGGCACGTAAAGGAGTTTGGCGAAGATCATGTAGAAAAAGGTCACCTCGGCCAGGACAATACATAACCATTTACCTGCCTGGAGCGGCGTCACCTTCCGGTGCGTGGAGGCCAGATAGCATGTCAATCCCCAAAACCCCGCAACGCTGGCAAGGAAAAAACCCGCATAGGGAATAGCGATCACCCATACAAAGAGGATTGTGCCGGTACCGAGGATCTTGCCCCTGTCACCCTCGGAAAAAACGGACCGGCGGTGCGGGCGCACCAGGCCCTTGACAACCAGGGCCACCGAGAACACCCCGAGGAGAAACAGGATCGCATTGGGGAACATGATGCTCAGGTGGCCCACTTCTCCCCGGCCGTACCAGAAGATGCCTACCAGGACCAGGCCGAGGATGCCTGCAAAAAGATCTGTATTCGTTTGCCTTTTCATGGAGAATCCCCTTCATCCTTTAACAGCTCCTCAGGACCTCTTTTGAACCTCCTGAATCCCGCCGAAAGGTAGGGGGAGGCGAAGGAAAGTACCATCATGAAAATGATGATCTGTGAAAGTCTGTTCTGGAACAGCATCATCCACGGGTGGTCCAGGGAGGTGCCTCTCAGGATGGACTGGACGAAACCCATTTCGGCGATTCCCCCCAGGATGAGACCCAGGACGATGGGCGCGGATTCCACTTCCAGTTCCCGCAGGACAAACCCGGTTGTACCCAGCAGGAGCATGATAACCACGTCGGACAGGCTGTTGCGCAGGGCGTAGGTGCCCAGAATGGTGACGAGGGCGATGGATGGTACCAGCAGGTAGTGAGGGGTCTTGACGATCACCCGGTAGATGAGCCTCCCGCCCAGCAGCCCCACGGGGACCATGAACAGCGCGGCTAACCCCATGGAAATGATGAAAGCGTAGGTCAGGTCGCCGCTCACGGTGAAAAGGTCCATGCCGGGCCGCAATCCGTGCATCAGCATCACCCCGAGGATGACCGCGTCAGGCGGAGCTCCAGGGATCCCCAGGGTGAGCAACGGCACCATGCTTCCGGCCACTGTGACGTTGTTGCTCGACTCGGAGGCCACAAGCCCCTCAACGGTCCCCTTGCCGAAACGTTCCGGGTGTTTGGATGCCCGCTTGGCCTCGTTGTAGGCCACCAGGTTGGCGATGCTGCCCCCGGCACCCGGGATAATTGCCACGATCTCGCCGATAATACACGAACGTATGAGGTTGACAGGCATGGAAAACACGGTGCGGATGGCGCTGAAAAAGGTGCCCCGCTTCCTGGAGTCCATGGTGACCTCGACCAGGGCCGCCCGGCCGTGGGCCGCCATGTTGAACAGTTCGGGGATGACGAAGAACCCGATAAGCGCCACGATCATCTCCACTCCGCCCTGCAGGACCGGCATTCCGAAGGTGAACCGGTTCTCTCCGCCGATGGGGGCCACGCCCACCGAGGCCAGGACCATGCCGAAGGACCCTCCCATGAAACCTTTCAGCGTTGACCCCGGGGAGAGGCTGGCGATAAGGGTGAGTCCCAGCATGGCGACCCAGAAATACTCGGCGGAACCGAACTGGATGGAGAGGCGCGCCAGCGGTGGCGAGAGAACCAGCAGAAAGAATACCCCCGCCAATCCGCCGACAGCCGAGGAAACGGTGGCGATACTTATGGCTTCGATGGCGCGCCCATCCTTGGCCATGGGGTACCCCTCGAATGCCGTGGCGATGGATGAGGGGGTTCCGGGGGTGTTGACGAGAATGGCGGCAAAGGACCCGCCGTAGATGGCGCCCATGTAGACGGCGCCCAGGGCCACCAGCCCCAGCAGCGGTGGCAGTTTGAAGGTGAAAGGCAGCAGCACCGCGAGGGCCATGGCAGCCGTGAGCCCCGGCATGGCACCCACGAAGAGGCCCGACGTCACTCCCCCCAGGATGAGGAAAAAAACGAAGGGGTTCATCAACTCCGTGACCACTTTCCAGAAAAGCTCCATTGGACCTCCCGAGACCTCTCGCGGCTGCTGCTGCTTTAAAACCCGATGATTACTTCTTCTGCTCTTCGAGTATGTCGTTGATCACGTCGCTGTAGGACTTGCCCATCTTTTCCACCAGAGCCGTGGCGTCATCCCCGGTAGCGTAGGTCATGACGAACCCCAGGGGGAGCTGTTTCTCGGCGATCTTCTTGTTGGCCCTGGTGAAGGCATCGGCCAGCTTGTCGATAACCGCCTTGGGCGTTCCCTTGGGAGCGGCCACGCCCCGGAAGGCTCCGCCCACGATGTCGTACCCCTGCTCCTTGAAAGTGGGGGCGTCCGGAAGGGCTTCGACTCGCTCGTCGGAGGCGACAGCCAGGACCCTGACCTTGTCCCCCAGCTGCACGGGGGGCATGGAGTAGGTCATGAGGGCGCTGAGGTGGCCGCCGAGGATAGCAGGTACCAGGGGACCAGTCCCCGTGTGCGGGATGTAGGTGAGCTTGATGCCGGCCTCACGCTCCAAACGCAACATCTCCAGGTGGTTGGCGCTGTAGCTGCCACTGCCGCCCACGGTGATGACCTTGGGGTGTTCCTTTGCGTAGTCGATGAAGTCCTTGAGAGTTTTGAAGGGGCTGTTCGCGTTTACCACAAGAGCGTTGGGGGTAAAGTGGAACCACATGACCAGGCCGAAGCCGTCGGTCTCGTATCCCGAGTTCTTGCGCAGCATGGGCCCGCCGATGATGTGGGGGATATTGACCCCGATGACGGTGTAGCCGTCAGGCTTCGCTGTGCGCTGGAACTCGCTCCACGCGACCGCGCCGCCGCCGCCGGGCTTGTGGTTCACGTTCACATCCACACCCAGGACCTCCTCCAGGATGGGCTCCTGGAAGCGGGCCGTGACATCCGACTCCCCACCGGGGTTAAAGGGGATAATGTAGGTGATGGGTTTCTCGGGGTACTCGGCAAAGGCAATGCCGGCACTGAAGACGAACATGACTGAGATCGCTAGGATTATCGCTCGCTTCATGGAACTTCCTCCTTTTCGAAAAGGGTTAAACTGAAAAATAGACGGGGACCAGGGTCCGCGCCTGCAAGGGACGGGCGCAGGGATAAGAGCAAGGGGCGTGCCAGAGAACCACAAACACATAAAACGCTGTTACAAAACAACTTTATACCTGGAAAGGGGAAAATGCGGGGAGCTGTGCAACAAAATGCAACACAACGTTGCGTTGCATTGCAACAATCAGTTCTGCTGGCCTGTTTTTTTGAGACGTCGCCAGAGAGTGACCCGGTGTATACCCAGGATCTCGGCCGCCCTGTGCAGATTGCCGCCGGCCTGGCGCAGCGCCCTTTGGATCTCCTCCGGCGTACTCCGATCGCGGGAAGGAGTTTGACGCTGACTGCTCTCCAGGAGCCGGGCGGCTGTCTGAGTGCCGACCTCTTTCCCATGGTCTGCCGTTACCATGAGGCGGTGGCACCAGTTCTCCAGTTCGCGCACGTTGCCGGGCCAGGGATGGCTCATCAGGAGTTCCATGGCCCCCTCGCTCAGGTGAGGAGGTTCTCCACCCTGGCGCACCAGGAAATGATCTACCAGGACAGGCACATCGACGGGGCGCTCTCTCAGCGACGGGATGCGCAGGCTCAAAACGTTGAGGCGGTAGAAAAGATCGACACGGAAATGGCCATCTTTTACATGCCGGTCAAGATCCCGGTTTGTGGCGCAGATAACCCGAACGTCCACCTTGATCACCCTGTCGTGGCCCAGACGCATCACCTCCCTCTCCTGAAGAACCCTGAGAAGGCGGCCCTGCAGGGAAAGGGGGATCTCGCTCACCTCGTCCAGCAAGAGGGTCCCGCCGTGGGCCAGTTCGAAAAGTCCCGGCTTGCCTCCCTTCCTGGCCCCGGTAAAAGCACCCTCCGCGTAGCCGAAGAGCTCGCTTTCCAAAAGGCTCTCGGGCAGCGCAGCGCAGTTCACGGCCACGAAAGGACCTTTGCTGCGGCCGCTCTCATGGTGGATGCTCTGGGCAAAGATCTCTTTCCCAACGCCGGTTTCTCCTTGCAAAAGGATGGCTGAATCGGTAGCGGAGTACCCCTTTGCCAGTCTCACCGCCTCCATAAGCGCCGGGCTCTCCCCCCGAAGGTCGGAGAACCGGAAGCGGGCCACGTGGCCCTTGCGGTTAGCTTCCTGACGGATCTTCGATTCCGCTCTGATTATACGGGTGACATCCTGGAGTGTTCCCACAACGCCCATGATCTGACCATCGACCATAATGGGAACCCGGCTTACAAGCATGTCTGTTTTCCCCAGGGAAACCATCTCACTGAGCTCCTGGCGGCCAGATGCCAGGGCTTCGGTGAGACGCGCCTCCGGTATCACATCCCGCGCCGGTCTTCCCAGGGCATCACCTGCATGAACTCCCGTGAGCCGTTCGGTGACGGGGTTAAATACTGTGATGCGCCCTTCACGATTGATGGCCACAATGCCCTCGTGGGCGTAATCGAGGATGGCCTTGAACTCCTCTGCCTGCTGCTTTTCCAGCCAGCGGGCGTCGACGATCCTCTGGGCTTCCTGAACAGCCAGCCGAAAAGAGTTGGGGCCGCACTGTAAAAGGACCGCTGGTATCCCCCTCTCCTCGGCCACCTTGCTCGTGATCACCCCACCGAGAACGACCTCGACACCGTCGGCCAGGGCTAAGTCGAGGGCCTGGTGAACATCCTCTTCCAGTTCCAGGGGATAGTATCGCAGGTCGATCCGCAGAAGGGGCGCGAAAGCTTCCAGGCCCAGGGTCATGTTGGGGAAGGCGACCACGCCGATACGCGGATCATCCTTCCCCGCCAACTGGCAGGCTTCGGCCACGGCCTGGACCATGTCTTCCGCAGCGATGGGGATCTCCACGATGGGCGCCATGATGCCCGCTTTCTTGAGCAGAAGGGCCGTTCCTCCCCGGGTGATGACGATGGTATCTACGCCCCCGGTCTGGGCCCGGCGCGCCACGGGCAGAGCCGTACTCAGGAGTGCCTCCACGATCTCCATCTGATCGGTCTCGTCAGCAAAGACCTTTCGGGCGGTCCTGGCCATCTCCGCGCTGGGTGCTATGAAAAGGATACTCATTTCACCTCCTCAACACACTGCCAAAAGACAAGGGGATCACCGAACGGGACTTTTAAACAAGAGGTGATCATTCCTGGGGCCACAATGCCAGACCTGTTACTGCATCCCACTCCCGGCTGTAAGGTTTACCCACCAGTTCCCTGATGCAGTATTCGGCTGCGAACACCCTGGTACCCGGCATCAGGTGGCCACCGTAGCAGCGCCCCTCTTTGTCGGACAAGATGACATGGGTATGGACAAAGATCTCGCCCTCCTTGAGGGACATATTGCCCAGGCAGGAAACGATCTCCAGGCCCTTTTCGATGTTCAGGCACTCCATATACTCCTGTTCATCCTGTTTGTAATACCCCAGCCTGGCAGAGGACACGGCCCCGATGGCGGTGACCACTCCGAACCGCACGTTCTCATAACGGCAGACAGCAGTCAGCGATTCCAGAAGATCGGCCCCGGATGGGAGCCTGCCGATGAACGCTCTTCCCTGTTCAACACGCATCTTGGGCGCTCCTTTTTTTGATGTTCAGTTGGTTTTAACTGATTATGGCCGCCCGCTATTATTGCCCAAAATTCCATTTTGGACCAGCTTGGTCGTGCTGGGCCGCCTAGCCCGCATTATTCATGATGGTGATGAGATGTCAGCTAACTGTGTGGCAATTAAAGTTGATGACTTCGCAAAAA
>JARGFV010000105.1 GCA_029210545.1 bacterium | reverse complement strand
AGTCCGGTACATTCTGTTTCCATTCCGAGACTTGGGTCATGGGTTTTTTCCCCCACATGTTGAGTCTTAACACACACAACGGAGGTGCTTGAGGACAGCTATAAGCAGTAAATTGGAGAGATAATGGCAACCTGCTGAAAATAAAGATAAAATGCCTGGCAGGTTTCCGCTGTGAATGGCAATTTTATGGAATGAAACTTGCGTAAACACTGACGGAGAAAGAAGGAGGTAACAATGAAACGGATCAAAATGAACGGAACTTTTAAAGCACTTGGGGTGCTCCTCGCCGTGGCCGTTATGGCGTGCGGTCTGGTGCTGCCCCAGCCGGCTTCGGCCGCATTACCGGCGCCCAACTTCATGCCGGGCTTCCCCATGCTGGCGGGACCCCAGATCATTATCATGTGGTCACCCATACCCGGCGCCGTGAAATACAATGTTTATATGAACGGCAAGAAGATCACTGAATCGATAGCGATGCAGTTCATTGCCCCCGCGCCGACGGCTGGTGGAGAATACAAATATCAGGTTTCAGCCGTTGATGCTGCGGGGGCCGAGAGTCCCCTTTCGGTTGAGAGCCTTATTAACATCATCATTCTTGAACCTCCGGGAAACCTGGCGGTTCTTCCGTCAGAGACGCGCATAACAGTTCGCTGGAATACGGCACCGGGAGCGCTCATATACGATGTTTTCCGCAAGGTAAAGGGTGAGGGGGAGTTTAAGATGGTGTCTTCCGTTAACACCACCCGCTACGACGACGCCACCCCGGAAGCCGGCAAGACCTACGAATATGCCGTTAAGTCAAAGGATTCCAGCGGAAAGGCTTCTTCTTTTTCACCGTCGGCGGAGGCCCAGCTCCTGGTAGTTGAGGCTCCCGCGGCCGACGAGAAAAAAATCCCCAGGCTTCTTGTCCCCACAACCCAGGTAACGCAGATCTTTATGGAGTTCGGTGGGTTCGACATGGAGATCTTCGGGAAGGAGGCCCTGGTAACGGCCAACAAGCTGTACTATTTCCCTAATATCACTACACCGGCGACCATGGAAGATTATGAGGAGATTTTCCCCAATGAGGACCACCTGAGGGGGCTTGCTGTCTGTGATGGCCGCGTCTTCGTCATCCAGTCTAGGCCCCAGAGGGTTATCAAGGAACTCAGCCTTGCAAACCGCACCGTGGTGAACCAGTTCCCCATACCAGCCCCCAAACCCGGTGAACTGGTTTACGGGGAGAAGCTGGACAAGCAGAAGGTGGCCAACCCCAACCCCTATGACCTGGTCTGCGATCTGGACGGTAACCTGATCATCTCCGATCCCGATAACTTCAGGCTGGTCCGCTACACTGCAGACGGCGAACTCATCGAGACCGTGGGCTTTGACCCGGATGCTGAGCTAATACCGGAGCCACGCTGGAAAGTCGACACCCCGAAATACCTGAAGATCGACAAGGATGGCGAGGTTCTCATCAGCAGCATCTTCACCATCGAGGGGTTTGACTCGGAAGGTAATGAGCGGATAAAGAGTACCGGGAACCTGGGTTCCAACATCGGGCAGTTCAGCTCTATTTACGGCATCGACCTGACACAGAAGGGTAACCTGTACGCGGCCGACATCAGGGCCAGCAACGTCCAGATTTTCCGCAAGGACGAGGACGGAAACTGGGAGTTTCACTGGAGCGTCACGAATAAGGACAAATCGGGGAACCTGGCCATTGCCTCCCCGAGCGGGATCGCTGTTTCCGAGGACGAGAAGTACCTGTTCGTTCTGGAGGGGATCGCCAAGCGCATAGGCGTATTCCAGCTTCTCTGGGACCAGGCTGACCAGAGGCCCGAAAAAACGGAGTAAAAACGCCCTATAAGAAAGGCCCAGGCAGATCCATATGATCCGGGTGGCTGAGGGCTGTGTAGCTGAAGCGTTGTTTTTGTTTATAGCTGCTTGAGAAAGAACAACTGATCAAAAGATGAAAGGAGGTGGACACAGAATCAGTGCCCGGGTTCAGGGCAATTGATAGGGGGAGCCTTCCCCAAGCCTTCCCTTTGGGGAGGATTGATTTGAAGTATAATTTATTTACAGCGCAATAGGAGGAAAAACTTATGAAACGCAAGCTTGTTTTGGCTCTTATGGTTTTGGCCCTGGTGGCTTTCGGCACCGGTACGGCCATGTCCGCGGGGCTTCTAAACTCTAGTCACAACATGATCCTGCACCAGGACTACACGGGTGGAGCGGCCCAGAAGGGCGCCTGCTCCTTCTGCCACATCCCCCACGGTGCCGGCGGTCAGAAGCTGTTCCCCACCGCCATTGCGGACGTGGCTACCGGGTCTCAGTGGGACAACGATCCCATCGCCGCCATCTGCTGGGCCTGTCACAACGACGCCTCAGGCTACACGGACGCCGCTGAGATCAACCCCTTCCAGTCAGGTTCCCACGGGCGTGACCTTTCGGTTCTGGAGTCCTGGGGTGATGCCCTCGAAGCCACTCTCACTGATGCCGTTTACGGCACAAGCACCCACGCCACCCTGGGGGCGGTCGTCGGCTGCCAGTCATGTCATAACATCCACGACAACACCTACAGGCCCTTCCTCAGGTCCAACACCACGGGCTCCCTGGCCCTGGTGGCAGGCGACTTCCTGACCTTCTGCGAGGATTGCCACGTGGCCCGCGACGAGAACGACGGCGGCAACGCCGGCGCCGACGCCCGCCAGAACCACCCGGCTTCCAACGTGGTCCTGGCCGAGGCTGGCACCAACGCCAACCTGCTCCAGTTCGGTGTTGACGCCTACGGCACAGACTTCAACAGCACCTGGGCACTCCTGACCCAGGAAGCCAATACGCCTACCGTTACCGGTAACCACTGGAACCTGGGCGCCAAGTTCGAGGCCAACGCCGGCGCTGCCGTTACCGGTGAGATCAACTGCGGTACCTGTCACGTTGTCCACTGGAACGAGCTCGGCAAGGGTGATGCGGGTTACGGCGTTGCCGATGGTCTGGCCGCCGGGACCGATGTCACCCTTGCGGTGAACTTTGGTCATAACGACCTGACAGTCTACAGCTCCGACCCGAGTGGCACAGCATCTGCGGACATCTGCTCCCAGTGCCACGACTACACGAACGCAACCTCGGGCCCTGGTGCTCTTGCTACCTTCTCGCACCCCTTTAACAACACCTTCGACGGTACCGCCGCCACCGGTTTTGATGTTACTGAGCCGGCAGGTACGAAGTGGCTCAACACCGATGCCGCCAACCAGGTCATCGTGTGCCAGTCGTGTCACGACATGCACTTTGCCACGAACTACGACGACACCGCGGTCGGTCCCCCCAACTACGAGTACGCCCTCCAGGCTGCTTACTGTTCCGATTGCCACAGCGGCACCGGTGCTGGCAACTTCAAGCCTGGTCACCATCCCTCCGGTTTTGCCGTGACCGGCGATACCGATCTTCGCGCCGATGGCACGGGTACCGAGATCGGCACCGACATGGATTGGTCCTCCTACGTGGTCGCGGGTGGTGCTGCCAGAACCCAGGTGATGGTCAACATGATCACCACCGACCCCACCGGTTGGACCGGCTCGACCAACTACTACGATTTCCCCGGTGGCGTTATGGGCTGCATGACGTGCCACGCTGGACCCAATGCGAGCGCCCACAACAACGCTACATCCTTCCCTGGCGTGGCCGGTGTTGCCACCGACGACTCCATGTGTGTGGACTGTCACGGTGTTAACCCCTCCTGGTTTACAGGCCACAACACCACCGATGCCGGGACCCACGTCCTTGGTGAGATTGCCACGGCCAACTACAAGTGGGCCCAGGGATCCGGTTCAGCTGTCACGCCCGAGGCCGGTGCAACTGCTCCCATCAACTACTCCAGTGATGGCAGTTTTGCCAACTCGGCCCTGATCTGTACCTCCTGCCATATCATCAAGACTGACACCGGGCAGGCCATATTCTCCAACAACGGTGATAGCGATGCGGGCAGCACCAACTACAACGCTGCTGAGCGGACCAACGAAGACTCTGACAACGAGAACTCGACCTTGGACGGTATCGGTATGCTGCTGTCCTCCGCTGGCAACAACGACAATGGCGGAACGACTGTGTATCTTTGTACCTCATGCCATGGCGGAGCTCCGGGAACCGGTTCCACACACCCGGTTCTGCCAAATTATACAACCAGCATGGGAACCGTCACTGCCAACAATGCAAACATCGGTGAGAACGGTGTCACGCACGTTGGTACCAACACCGACGGATCCTCCACAGGCCAGATCAACTGCGAGTCCTGTCACAGGGCCCACGATGCCGATACGGATGGTTCCACCTACATCCTGGAGACGGCGGGCGCTGGTACAGGCGGATACATTGATGAGGCTGTGCTCTGCAACGCGTGTCACGCGAAATAACGGGCAACCGTTTTTTCAGCAAAGTTGAAAAAGCCAGGTACGTGTGATATTGCTCTTGGCTTCAGGGAGGGAGAGGGTGTCAGTGTTACCCTCTTCCTCCCCTCTTAATCTCTGCTCAAGGAGGTAACCCCATGAATTGTAAACGTTCACTGATAGCCCTGATGGTGCTTTGCATCGGGTTGGCCATGGTGCCTGTGGCCAGTGCCATCGGCTTTCCCCCCGGAAGTACAGTGCCCTCGGAACCGCCTGTCATGATCACCAAACTTGACGGAACCACCGTGGGCCTGGACACCTTGTTTAAGGAGCCCGGTGCGCTTGTTTTCTTCAACACCACCTGCAACAACTGTCTGCAGGAGATCAAGTGGCTTTACAAGGACCACCCCGGTTCCAACATCCATCTGGTGAGTATCGATATCGGCGGCAAGGACATGGTTGAACGCTGGATGAAGGTGTACATGAAAAAAATGGAAGGCGCGATGGTTTACGTAGACCCAGATTTCGCCATTGCCTCCAAGTTCGGGGTCAGCTTCACTCCTGCCACAGTCCTCTTTGAAAAGGGAGCTTTGGTAAGGCAGGTCATTTCAGGCTACAGCCCGGATAGCCACAGTGCCATAGAAGACATATTAAAGTGACAGTTCCTGTAACCCTAAGATTTTGATTATTAACGGGGGGGTGGCGTTATGCCATCCCCTTTAATCGATGATAAACTGATAACCGTTGGAGAAAACCCATTGACCTACATATTCAATTGGAACCCTGTCCCTAAGATAACTGCACTCGTTATTTCCATTCTTTGCGCTATCTTCGCTCTCACAGCATGTGAGCCTAAACCGTTCGAGGAGGTTGAGGGTGAGGTACAGGTTTTCACCGCGGAAAGGGTAACCGATCTGCTGAGCGCCCCCCCGGAAACGGTTCTCATCGCCTTTAAAGGGACCAAGGTTACGAAGATGGAACTTCGCGATGTATTCGACAGGTTGTACAACCGGCCCAAACAGGACGACACGCGGGAGCTGGCCAGCAGGGCTGTCACCAGGACGGTCCTCTACCGGAACTACCTTTACCTCGATGCTGTCAAGGAATCTATGGAAGTTTCTCCTGATATCCGGTCAGCGTGGGAGGCCAAGATCCCCCTGTGGACGGGGAAGTATTACTCCAAAAAGTTGGATGCTGATGTAAATATCGACGATGCTGTGGCGAGAGCTACTGTTCCGTCAACCGGCTTTGTCATGACTATACGTCAGATCGTTCTCCTTGAACTGGGTGAGGCTCAGAGGATCCGGGAGCGCGCAGCTGCCGGTGAGGATTTTGCAAAACTGGCCACGGACCATAGTGTTGGGCCGGCATCAGAAAACGGTGGGCTTCTTACTGAGCCGATTATCACAGGTTTGCCCCATCACTACGGTGCGGAAATCATTTCAAGGCTTGAATTTCTGGAAAAGGGAGAGGTAAGCACCGTCATCCCCACCGGTCTTGGTTATAATATATTCTTCATGGAGGATAAAAGACCGTTGTTGCCGGAAGAGATCGATAATATGGTAGAGGGCGCTAAAAATCGCCTCTTAGCCCTGGCGGTGGACTCCCTGAAGGGAAAGATACCTGAAAAATATCCCTTGAAGCCTGTCGAGGGAAGCCTGGAAAAGGCCCTCGAAACTGGAGATGGCAGCATTGTACTGGGAACAGTGGGCCAATACGAGATCACCTGGGACTGGATGCAAAAGGTTGTCCTGACACTCTGGCCCAAGGGCCAGGAAGCTGTGGCAAGTACCTCTGTTAATACATGGTGGAGCCGTATCAGGGAAGTGGCGCCGGACCTCGCCATGCGTGAAGAAGCGGCTTCCCAGGGTGTTCTGGAGGAAAAAGAGTACAAGGAAAATCTGGATCGTGCCTGGAAGGATGCCCTTGTCCAGACAGCCCTTGACCGGATGAATAAAAAATCAGAGCCTTCCGATGAAGAAATTTTCAGTTTTTATATTCACTCCTCCGGGCAGGCAGATTCCCCAGAGGCGATATTCAGCGTAAGGGGGGTTCGGGGTTTGGCCACTCGAGATGTTGCAGAGGATGTTGCAAAAGACCTTAAACGTGAATTACCGCTGGAAGGACTCGTGAAAAGTAGTGATTCAAAAGGTGGCCCTGAGGTACTGGAAGGGACCTATCGGGAGGGAGATTTTTCTGAAAAGGCAATCCTTACCCTCGAGATGACCCCTGTTGGGGATGTAACCAAGCCCCTGGATGAGAAAACCGGCTGGGCTGTCTACAAAGTCCTTGGCAAAAAACGGGGAGACCTTCAACCTTTCGAAAAAGCATACGCTCAGGTAAAGAATTCGATTCAGCAGGATTCCCTTAAGAGAACCAATATGGCGATCATGGAAAGGGGAGCCAGGGAATACCCTGCTGATTACCTTGTGGAAGCCGGCCTCGTGGGTGAAATGATCGAGGAGTGGCTGGACGCAAGGAAGACCATACGTGGTATTTCACCAAGCAAGGGTTCTTTCCATTAACCTGCTTAATCGGGCATGTGTAAGATGCATGGCATGAACAAATTGAGGCGGCCCCTTGTGGGCCGCCTCAGTTACGTTTTGGATATATATTTTACCGGGTTGTTTATTGTGGTTGCTGGATTTCGATCCGGGTTCGCTCTTTCAGTTCCGCGACCTTCTGCTCCAGAATGGCCTTTTGACGATCCTTTACCAGCCTGTTCACGATCCTGCTTTTTATCTCCTCATACGGTCTTATGTTCTCAGGGGTGATCTGGTTGACCAGGATCAGGTAGTGTTCCTTGACGCCGGGTCTTGTTGTGAATGGAAAATAACCGCACTGACCCTTTGCAAGTTCCTGTGCCCCGATCCAGAGGGGGCCCGTTACCTTTTCGGTGATGACGATGTCGTACATGTTGGTGACGTCGACCGGATACTTTTTCCGTAATCTGTCCGAGACCTTTGTCAAAGTATTATTCGTCCCTATATCGGATGCAGCTGCCCGAAGGTCACCAATAGATTCAATATCTACCGGGTCTTTGCGGAAAATGTAGCGTGTAAATGAGACGGTGCGGGTTCCCAGCTTTCCATACCTCTCCTTGTTTTCCTGGTAGTAGGTAAGTGCGTCTTCCTCTGAAACGATAATATTTTCAAAAAGCTTCTCTACGTAAAGGCGGGCGCCGAACGCCTGGCGGGAAAGGGCAACGTAGTCTTCAAAGGGAAGCTTGACGGTTTCAAACATGCCTTCCAGTGCCTCTTTACCTCCAAACTGCTCGATCCGTTCGCCAATAAAGGTGTTAAATCGATTATCGTCAATAATGATCCCGGTCCGCTGTCCTTCCCTGGCCAGAAGAAATCGGGGGATCAATGTGTTTACAGTGCTTTCCCATTTCTGTTGCACATAAGCGTCAAAGTTATTTTCTCCGTGAAAAATAGTGTTCTGAACGGCGCCGAACTTCAGGGCGGCCAGAATGATCTTCTCCGGGATAGGTTCCCCGTCCAGTGTCACTGTAGGCAGAGTGAACGGTTGTGCCCCATCCACTTCCATGGATGACCTATTTGTGTCGCTGTTTACCTCTGAAGTCTTGAATGCGAGAGAAACAGGAGGTGCCAGAAGAGAAAATCCGAATAAAAGCAGAAAAAATACTGGAAAGATTTGGTACTTGATGTAATTGAGTTTCATAAAGCCCTCTTAAAGTATGCGTTTATTGGAGATGGTTCACTGTTGGTTCAGACTGGATGCATCTTAGCTTTACCAGTTTAAAATAACATCGCTTTACTGGTTGTTTTGCCTTAGGCGGGAGATTTTTTGTTGTGCTATAGATTTGTACTTGGGATCACCCAGCCAGAACCGCAGGAACTTTTCGTAATTAGCAATGGCATCGATCTGTTGTCCCATGTTCTCGTTGGCAAGAGCAATGTTATAGTAGGACATGGCGAAGGTCGGGTCTATGAACAGCGCCTTCTGATAATACGTTATGGCTTCGGGGTAGTTACGCTTCTTGAAGT
>JARGFV010000104.1 GCA_029210545.1 bacterium | reverse complement strand
AATGACTTACGGAGTGAGTCATTGATTTGGGCGCCCCGCGCGGGGCGCGTTGATGGACTTTTTGCGAGTCCATCAAAAAAGGATCGCGAAGTTTCGCAAAGGAGAGCTAAAAATCATGAGTGGTGAAAATCAGAGCATTGCAGCCATAGGGCCTGAGATTGCCTCGCCCGGTATAAGCTCGCAATGACAACTGTTTTTCTCTGTGGGCCTCTGTGGTGCGGCCGGGGTTGGCCGCCTCTGCGGCCCTCTGTGTTACAGCTTTTGACTTGATCCTGGCTCCTGATCAAGCGATCCCTGCCAGTTTGCACAGCAGCAGCGCCGTCAGCGCGATCCGGTCATGCAGCGACTGCTCCACGATATACTCATCGGCTGAGTGATCCAGGTCCCCCACGGGGCCGAGGCCGTCGATCACCGGAACGCCCATCTCCGTAAGGAAGTTCCCGTCCGAGGCCCCTCCCCTGCTCTGGGTCACAACGGACTGCCCCAGTTCCCCCGCGGCATCGAGGACCACGGTGACCAGTTCGTCGGTAGCGGGCGTGGGGACCATCCCGGGACGACGGTGAAGAAGGTCCATCCGGGCGCCGCAGCCGGGGGTGGACACGCTTTTTACGATCTCGTCGAACCGGGCCAGGATCTCCCTTTCGGTATCCGGGTCCCGGAACCGGAACTCGAAGCGGGCCTGTGCTTGGTCCGGGACGATGTTGTTGGCGACGCCCCCCTTGACCGTCCCCACGTTGATGGAGACGCCCCTTTCCTGGTCGTTTAGCTCCTCCAGGGCGAGGATGAGACGCGCCATCTCCACGATGGCGCTGGCTTTGGGACCTTCCTTCACACCCGCGTGGCGGGCCTTGCCCGTGCAGGTCAGGTCGTAGCGGATCACTCCCCTTCGGGACGTCACCAGTTGGTTACCCAGACCGCCGGCCTCGAAGACAAGGCCGCACGAGGCATTTTTGCCCAGCTCCCGGACCATCCGGGAGGAAAAGGGCGAGCCCACCTCCTCGTCCCCGTTGAAAAGGCACCGGATCGGGACCCGGTCCAGCAGCCCCAGCCCGTCCAGGATCTTCAGGGCCTGGATCATGACCACCACACCGCCCTTCATGTCCGCGGTGCCGGGACCAACGACCCGTCCCCCGCCGGTCTCGAACGGCTCCCCGGTTCCGCGGTAGGGGAACACGGTGTCCAGGTGTCCGACAAGGAGGATCTTCTCCTCCCTCCCGCACGGACCGGCCGCCACGTGGTGACGGACCCCGTTGCCGTCGGCGGCAAAGGTGACGGACATGGAGGCGGGAAGGCTGTCGAGGACCAGCTGGCCGACGCGGTTGATCCCCTCGGGGTGGGCCGAGTGGCTGTTGACGCGGACAAGGGATTCGAGCAGATCGAGGCTTTCAACCCTGAGCGCTCCGGCACGGTCCCGGATCTCTGGTCCGATCACGGCTGTCCGTTCTCCTCAAGTTCGTCGTCGTACTCCAGGATGTGTCCACCCCAGGTCCGGATGAGGGCTTTTCCATGGACGGCGGGTTTGAGCAGGTACTGCGGATTCAAGGGTGTTTTCCCCCGGCCGTCAGGGGCAGTAATGATGAACGTCGGGACAGCCATCCCCGAGGTGTGCCCCCTCAAGTGCTCGATGATCTCGATCCCCTCGGCGATGGGCGGCCTGAAATGACGCAGCCCTTCCACCTTCTTGCAGTTGAAAATATAGTAGGGGGCGACCTTGATGCGCAAAAGCTCCTGCATGAGCTTTTTCATGACGTACTTGTCGGCATTGACACCCTTGAGGAGGACGGTCTGGTCCCGGACCACGACGCCGCTCCGGGTCAGCATGTCCACCGCTTTTCGAGCCTCGACCGTCACCTCCCTGGGATGGTTGAACTGGGTGTTCAGGTACACCGGATCGTGCTTTTCGAGCATGCGGCACAGCTCGGGGGTGATCCTCTGGGGCACCACGCAGGGCATTCGGGAACCGAGGCGTTTGATCTCCACGTGGGGGATCTTGTCGAGCTCGGTGAGGATAAAATCCAGCTTTTCATCGGACAGGGACAGGGCGTCCCCTCCCGTGAGCAGGACGTCCCTGATCTCGGGGGATTCCCGGACGTAGGCGATGGCCTTCCCCAGCATCTCTCTCGGGTAGGTCACGTCGCTGTGGTCGATATCCTTGCGCCTCAGGCAGTGCCGGCAGAACATGGCGCATGCGTTGGTGACGTTGATGATGAGCCGGTCGGGGTAAAGCCTGGAGACGAGGGGGGCCGGGCTGTTGTACTTGATGATCATGGGGTCACGGACTTCCGAATCGTCCAGGTACTCGTGGATGCTGGGGACCGCCTGGAGCCTGACCGGGCAACGGGAATCTTCAGGGTCCATGAGGCTCGCGTAGTAGGGCGAGATGCCCCACCGGTACTGCTGACCCGTCATGGCGATATCCTGGCGCTCCTTTTCGGTGAGGCTGATGATCCGCCCCAGTATATCCACGTCGTGGATCCGGTTGCGCAGCTGCCACCTGTAGTCGTCCCAATCCTCCAGGGTCCCCCCGAGGACCTTCAGTATCAGATCACGCCTTTCCCGGTACCGGTCCGCGAGCTTCAGGCCGGTGGGGATCTGGTCCTTGACGGCAAAGTACCCGGCGTCCAGTTCCCTCACTTCCGCGGACCTGGCGATGGCGATGGATCGGTCCTCCTCCGAGACATCCATCTTCGAATAACCGGGACCGCCGTTAAGGCACTCGCCGGTCTCCCTGTCGGTTTTCATATCAGCTTCCCTGCCCATATCTTCTCCTTGTTCCTCGCGAGACCCGGCCCCCGTATCCCTGGCGGCGGTCACAAAACGGTCCGGTGGACCTCCCGGACCCCCTTTTCGAGAGATTCTCTCACTGTTTCCCTGTTCGGCCCCGCGGCCACGATCCGGGCGATGAACACTCCCTTACTCGCATGGGTGTCGGGACCGACGTGATCGAGGATGACGTAGCCCCCTGTCCCGGTCCGGGCCTGCTCAAAGAGGGCCTCCTCATCCATGGCCGGCGTGAGGCACCCGCTGACGATGACCTCCCTGTCAGCCTTGTAATTATATGTCGCCCATGCCAGGGGAGCGTTCGTGGAACTCATCTCCGCCGGCCCTTCCGGAAAACTCCCGTCCAGCACAGCGGAAAGTTCCAGTTCGGGGTAGGTCGGGTGTCCGGGCAAGGCGGCGAGCATGGTCAGCGCCGTCTCGAGGGTCGTACCCTGCTTCCGGGCGTTAATCTCGATAAAAAGGACCTCCTGGTCAAGGGTGACGATAAAGTCGCACCCGAAGGCGCCCCGGTATCCTTTTCGTCCCATGGCCCGGCCGACGGTCCTCGTGTATTCCTTGAGCCTGGCGACCATCCCGTCCGGCAGTAAAGTCGGGAAAGTGGAGCCTGTGAACCGGGTTCCCTCTACATCCTGGTCGGCAACGGAAGCGATGTAGACCTCTTTCTCGTTGGCCACGATCCCCAGCACTGTCGGGTCATGTTGGTGTTCCATGAATTCGGTGACCACCAGGCCGCCCGTCTGGCCCGCGAACCGTTCCTCGATCATGGCGCCGGAATCGGCGATGATGGAGTTGGACCCCCCGGCGCTGTAGGCGGCCGAAATAAAGACGCGCCCGCCGCCGGCAAAGATCTCCCCGGCAAAACCGAGGGCCCCTGCCAGGGTGTCGAACGTCCCGCCGGCCGGGACAGGGATATCCAGTTCCCCCGCCAGCCGGTACTGGAGAAGCTTGTTGTTGAGGGTGTGCGCCAGGTCCGCCTCGGGCCCGATGACCGTTATCGGCCTGTCTTTCCCGAGATCGAGGAGGGAGGAGGTCTCGAAGACGTTGACGAGAAGTCTGTCCTGAACACCCAGGATACGGTCGACCATCTCCCTGACCCCCGGGTCAGCGCTTACCATGGCGGCGAATTCAGAGCCCGGCGGACGCACGCAGCATCTCTTCCCCGCCTCGGAACCCGCCAGGACCGCTGCGGGGTTGATGACGACAAAATGGCCTTCGGGGTACAGGGAAAGCACGTCGGGGACAACGTGGACGCATTCGGCCGGTTTGCCGTACCGTCGTGAGATGGGGTCTGTGAGAAAACGGTTCAGACCCGCCGCCTTGACCTCCCCGACATACAGGAACCACGTCCGGCCGCCTGTTATATCCACAGCGTCCCTGCGAGGCGCTTGTACGGGCTCACCCCCCCTGTATTGATGGAATTTTGGCGTGTCCATCCTACTTGACCGGCGGTACCAGGAGAACAGGCACCTTGATCCGCCTGATCACCTTTTTGGCAACGCTTCCCATAAAAGTGTGATGGGTGATCCCCTTGGTGTGGGTCCCCAGGACGACCATGTCGGCCTGGAGCCTGTCTGTCATGTTCAGGATCTCCAGCTCCGGGTCGCCTTCGTAAACGTGGATGTGGGCGATCCGGTCCACCGAACCCTCCAGGTGTTCGGACATGATCTTTTCCTTCAACGAGATGATCTGGGCCTTGATAGCCGAGGTGGCCTCATCCTTGTGTTCTTCCACGAGCTTGCGGAACTTGTCCTCGCCTATGAAAGCGACGATGGGAGTGGTCATGGCAGCGTCGAAGCTGGGGATGACGTGCAGAACCTGGACCCTGGCATCGTGGGCCTCGGCCTCCTGGAGAGCCCGCAGGAGCACCCTCCCGGAACTGGGAGCCATGGCGACGCAGCAGAGGATGTTCTTTACTCCATCGGGCATGGACCTACCTTCCTTTCCTACTGTTAATCGCTTGAGTCCGTGGGGGACTTACGCTCAACGGAAAGGGAAAAGCGTGGTTTTCCCTTTTCCTCACGGATAAATGGGTATCCATTTATCCGGGCGCCCCTCCAAGGCGCGGTTGCTGTTAGCTGACAGCTTCTTTATGCAGCAGCAAGTTTTGTATCCGCCCTCCTGCGCCTGACCTGGTTGAGGTAGACACCCGCGAAGAGCGCCAGGCCGATGGGCCAGACCATGAACCTGTGGCTCATGTGGAGCCACTTCGCCACCACCTGGGGCTGCATCATGATTAAGGGGATGGAAAGCAGGACAGGCAGCTCGTACCAGGCGTTCTTGTGGGTGAACCAGCCCTGGGTCGCCGCGGCGAAGGCGAAGTTCCCGATGCATGCCATGACGAAGATGAGGATGGCGATGCTCCAGCTGTTGATGCCGTCGAGGATCAGGTCGTGGTTGAAGATGAACATGATGGCGATGAGAGCCGTCCGGATATCGTAAAGGAACCCCTGGATGCCGGTGGCAATGGGGGGTGATTTGGCGATGGCCGCCGCCGCGTAGGCGGCAAGGCCCACCGGCGGAGTGTCGTCGGCCAGTATCCCGAAGTAGAAGCAGAACAGGTGGGCCGCCATGAGGGGCACGATAAACCCGTTTGCGGCCCCGACATTCACGATGATGGGCGCCGTGAGGGCCGCCATGACGATGTAGGTTGCCGTCGTGGGCAGGCCCATCCCGAGGATGAGGCTGGCGAAGGCCGTGATGATCACCAGGAGGAAGATGTTCCCCATGGAGAGGACCTCCACCACCTCGGTGATGATCCCCCCGATACCCATGGTCACCACTCCCACGATGATCCCGGCGGCGGCCGTTGCGATGGCCACCGTCACCATGTTCCGTCCCCCGGCCGCCATGGACATGACAATGCCCTTGACGCTTTCCACGAAGGCCGGCACGACAGGCTCCTTGCGCAGGTGCCTCTTGATAGGCTCCTGGAAGAGCATGACGAAGAACATGGCCACGATGGCCCTGAAAGCGGCCAGTTCCGGCGAATGCCTCGGGACCACCAGTTCGTAGACCAGCACCCCGATGGGGAAGAGGTAGTGAAGCCCGCCCAGGAGCGTCGTGAAGAAATTGGGCGTCTCCTCTTTTGTCAGTCCCCTCAGTCCGGCCTTGGAGGCCTCCACGTGGACGATGAAAAAGAGGGAGGCGTAGGAGACGAAGGCCGGTATGGCGGCGGCCTTGATAACCGCGAGGTAAGGCACGTTCAGGTACTCGGCGATGATGAACGCCGCGGCCCCCATGATGGGCGGGGCGATCTGTCCGTCGGTGCTCGCCGCCACCTCGATGGCGGCCGCCTTGACGGGCGTGTACCCGATCTTCTTCATGAGGGGGATCGTAAAGGTCCCGGTGGTGACGATGTTGGCGATGGAAGATCCCGACACCAGGCCGGTAAGTCCCGAACCCACAACAGCCGCTTTCGCCGGACCTCCCTTGAACCTCCCCAGCAGGCTCAGCGCGATATTGATAAAAAACCGTCCTCCTCCCGCCTTTTCCAGCATGGTCCCGAAAAGGACGAAAAGGAAGACGATGGTGGCCGAAACGTCCAGGGGAATGCCGTAGATCCCCTCCGTCTGCATGGTCATCTTTCCCACGTACTTGCCGAGGGAGGCGCTTTTAAAAGCCATGAACTCCGGCATCTGTTCCGCGAAGAAGACATAAAGAGTGAAGCCCGAGGCGATGACGGTAAGGCCCGGGCCGATGACCCTCCTTGACGCCTCCAGGAGAATGAGGACGAGGGCCATCCCGATGACCAGGTCCCGGGTCAGCGGCGCGCCCTGCCGTCCTGCCATCCCGGTATAGTCGAGCCAGATATACAGGGCTGTAAAACAGCCCAGGATGGCCAGGGCGTAGTCAAATATTGGGATCCGGGTCCGGGCGGACAGGAACGACCAGAACCCCTTTCTCGGTTTTTTCAGCGCCGGGTAGCTCATGAAGGCGATGAGCATGGCGAAACCCAGGTGGATCGCCCTGATGATGACGGTGTCGATGAGAAGCCAGCTGGCGATGGATAGCTGGAAAAGACACCAGATCACGGCGATGGTCGGGATAATATGCCGATCCCACCCTGCCAGGTGGCGGTACCCGGCTTCCTCCTCCTCGGCCAGTCTCTTTGCTTCCTCGACCCCGGCCTCGTACTCTTCGTCCTCAAAAGGGACAGGCCCCTTCGTCTGGTCCTCCAGTCCCTCGGCTACCTGATCGTCACGCTGGTCATCCATGGACATATGAAATCTCCCTGGCTTGACTATTGTTGACAGTGTCGCAAAAAGTCCAATCCGGGACTTTTCGTGACCCGTAAATATCCTGGGGAAAGGAAAAAGCGGGGTTTTTCCTTCCCTCGACATATTTGCCGGTCATCGATCCGGGCGCCTCTCCCAGGCGCGGCCGGTCACTGATCCGGGCGCCCTTCCCGGGCGCTGCTGCTCATCGATCCGGCCGCCGCACTCATCTCCGGTTGATCGGGAAAGGTTCCTGCCGCGCCATGGGCGCGGCAGGAACACCATGGAACAGAAGCGATGCTGCTACTTCATCATGCCCACTTCCCTGAAGTACTTCTCGGCACCCTTGTGCAGTGGAGCCGAAAGACCCTGGAGCATGTTCTCCTTGGTCAAAACCGCATAGGCGGGGTGCAGCTTCTTGAACTCGTCGAAGTTCTCGAAGATCTCCTTGACCAGTCCGTAAACGTACTTCTCCTTGACCTTGCTGGAGGTCACGAAGGTCGCCTTGACTCCGAAGCTCGGAACGTCGGCATCGTTCGCGGCGCCCGGGTAGTTGCCGACGACCGGAACGACGCTTGGAGCGTAGTAGGGGAACTTCTCATAGAAGGAAGCGGGCAGCTCGATGGGGACGAACCTTACCTTCCTCGTCCCGCTGGTGGCCTCCTTGAAGGCGCCGGAGGGATGGCCCACGGTGTAGAAGAAGGCATCGAGGCGGCCGTCCTGGAGCATGCCCGGGGCCTCGGCAGCCTTGAGGCTTTCTGCCTGGATGTCCTTTTCGTAATCGATGCCCAGGGCGGTCAGGGCGTCGATGGAGTTCTGCCTCTGTCCGGACCCGGGGTTGCCGATGTTGACCTGCTTGCCCTTGAGGTCCATGACTGTGTTGATACCGGAATCGACGGCGGCCACAAGTGTGATGCTCTCGGGATGGATGGCAAACAGGGCCCGCAGGTTCTTCTGGGGGTTGCCGTCCCACTCAGAGTTGGGGCTGCCGTTAAAGGCCTGGTACTGGCGGTCCGACTGGACAACACCGAACTCCAGGTCGCCTTCCATAATGGCGTTGATGTTGAAAACCGACCCGCCGGTGGATTCCACCGTGAGGCGCATTCCGTACTCTTTCTTCTTCTTGTTGACGATCCTGGCAATGGCGCCGCCCGTGGGATAATAAACGCCCGTGACTCCGCCCGTGCCGATGGTCAGGTACTTGGTGGCAGCGACAGCCGTCACCGGGGTGATGCCTGTAACCGCCAGGGCAACAGCTGCCAGGGCAACGATAAACATTGTTGTCCTTCTCATTTTGACCTCCTTGTTCTTTTCATTGGTTTTCCTTCGCGGATTCTCCTATGCGATCAGTTCAGAAAATTCGACACCCCCTCTCCACACAGCGATCAATGTTTTTAAATTGTAAGGAAAGGGAAAACGACGCTTTTCCCTTTCCCCAGAACATTAAGGAGCCAGGAAAAGTCCCGCCTGGACTTTTTGCGAC
>JARGFV010000103.1 GCA_029210545.1 bacterium | reverse complement strand
CCGGGCGCGGCTGCTATTGCCGGTCATCGATCCGGGCGCCTCTCCCAGGCGCGGCCGTTTTTGCCGGTCATCGATCCGGGCGCCCTTCCCAGGCGCGGCCAGTCATTGATTTGGGCGCCCCGCGCGGGGCGCGTTGATGACTTTTTGCGAAGTCATCAGACTTCATTAGAAGGGATGGGAGGGGGGTGTGTCAAGAGGAGGGACAAGGTGAAAGGGAAAAGTGGAAAGTGGAAAGTGCGATTCAAGTTCCGGGTCTGGATCTTGACCTGGACCTGGTCCTGGTTTTAGCGTTTCCTCCGTGTCCTCGCGCCCGGTTTTCTCTCCGCGTCACCGTGTCCCCGTGCTTGCCACGCCGGAGCTTTAGCGAAGGCGGGTCCCCGCGTCCCCGCTTCCCCGTGCCTGCCCCGAGCCTGGTCCAGGGGGCCACCGGCAAGCGTGGCGATCTCCTTGTCGGTAAGCCGTTTGTATGTCCCCGGTTTCATCTTCGGGGGCAGCTGGAGACGGCCGATAGCGGTTCGCTTGATGGAGATGACCCGGTGCCCCAGGGCGTCCCCCATGCGCTTGATCTGGTTATTCTTCCCCTCCCTCAGGACGAGGTTCACGGCGGTTTCCCTGTCTGTACTCATGGTCCGTACAAGCGAAACATCGGCCGGGAGTGTCGTGCCGTCCTCAAGCTCTATTCCGTTGCGCATCTTTCTCAAAACCCGCTTGTCCATCTCACCCTTGAGCCTGACGAAGTAGGTCTTGTGGTGTTGACGGGAGGGATGGGTCAGGGCCTGGCTGAGATCGCCGTCGTTGGTCAGGATGATCATCCCCGAGGCGTCCAGATCCAGCCTGCCGGCACTGTGGAGCCCGTCGGAGACTTCCGGAGGGAGAAGGTCGTAAACCGTCCTTCTTCCCTGGGGATCGCTGCGCGTGCACAGAACGCCGGACGGTTTGTAAACCATGTAGGTACGCTTCTTCAGGCCCTTTGAAAGGGGGCGGCCGTCCACGGTGACGTTGTCCGTTTCAGGATCGACGAGAACGCCCATGCCGGTCACGATCTCGCCGTTGACGCTGACACGTCCCTCGCGGATCATCTCCTCCGCCGCCCGGCGGGAGGCGATGCCGGCGGTCGCTATGGCTTTGTGGAGACGGAGCATAGGCATGGTTATGGCCACACGACACGGAGAGGGGGAGACGCGGTGACGTTGCGAAGAATCCTCATAATCCTTCTTCCTCATTGCTACCTGTCTGTGTATCCGAGTCGCTCTTATGATTTTCTATATTAGGAGATGATTCAGAGTTCTCAGTTTTCACCGTAACGGTTCCTGATTCAGGTTCCTCCGTGTCCCCGTGTCCCCGTGTCTCCGCGTCGAGGCCATCCTCCCCTTCCTCCAGCAGCTCCGCCACCTCCTCCAGCGTCGGCAGGGATTCCAGGTCCCTCAGTCCGAAATACTCCAGGAACTCCCTGGTCGTACCGTAGAGGATGGGACGCCCGGGGGCTTCTTTCCGTCCGAGGATGCGGATCATGACCTGGGAGAGAAGGGTCTTGAGGACGGCGCCGGAATCGACGCCCCTGATCTGCTCGATCTCGGCCCTCGTGACCGGCTGCCTGTAGGCGACGATGGCGACGGTTTCGAGGCTGGAGCGGGTGAACCGCCGGCGGCTTCGCGAGGTGAAAAGCTTTCTCACCTGGTCAGCGAAACGGGGGTCGCTTCGCAGTTGGTAGCCGCCCGCCACCTCTTCCAGGGAAAACCCCCTCCCCTGGGCCTCGTATTCTCCCTTTAGGGCTTCTACGGCGTCCCTGACCAACTTTTTATTCCATCCCGAGGCTTCCGAGAGGCTATCCACGGTCAAGGGCCGTGACGAGGCGAAAAGGAGTGCCTCGATGACGGCACGGTCGCTGTCCTTACTCATCTGTGCTCCTGTCCAAATTTATTGCCGGTATATTCCCGGAATTTATATTAGTCTTTGTCCATTTTATCAGGATTGTTCTTGATCATCTCCCCCGGTTTCCGGCGGCCCGTTGAGGACGAGGCTGATCGGTTCACCATAATCTTTCTGGACGGCGATGAGGCGTCCGGATCGGATCATCTCCAGGACCCCCAGAAACACGGTCACGATCTTTCTTCTACTGTCGAGGCCTGTGAACAGGTTCCGGAAACGCAGGCTGGGTTCAGCGGTCAAGCGGGCCACGATAAAGGCGAACCCTTCTTCAAGGGTGAACGGTTCCCGGGAGAGTTCCACGGGCAGACGCTTTTCGGCATCGTCAAGGACCCTCTGGAAGGCGTCCATGAGCTGGAACAGGGACGCCTCGGTGAAAAGCTCGTCGGAAGCGGGCGCCACGGTGGTTTCGGGCCTGACGAAGATGTCATGGTGCAGGACCGGCAAAGAGGCGAACTCCTCGGCCGCTTTCTTGTACTTCTGGTATTCAAGGAGCCGGCGGATGAGCTCTTCCCGCGGGTCCTCCCCCTCACCCTCCTCTTCCTCCTCGTCCACAGGAAGGAGCATCCGGGACTTGATGTACACCAGGGTGGAGGCCATAACCAGGAACTCACTGGCCACCTCCAGGTCGAGTTCCCGCATCATCTCCAGGTAGGCCAGGTACTGCTCCGTCACCTGGGCGATGGGGATGTCGGTGATATCGAGCTCGTTCTTGCGGATGAGGTGCAGCAGCAGGTCCAGGGGGCCCTGGAACGATTCCAGCTCGATGCGGTAAGCCGCGAGAGGGCTGGTTTCCGCATTGGTTGGCTGTTTTTCCTCCGGCATGGGTAACCGCTCAGCTCCCGTAAAGGGTGATGGCTGCCCGGACGGCCTCCATGGTCCGTGCGGCTTCCTTCCTGGCACGGTCGTTCCCGTTTTCCAGGATCTGCCTGACGAGATCGGGGCGGTCGTCGAAAGAAGCCCGCTTTTCCCGGACAGGGGCCATGACCTTCTCGAGACCTTCGAAAAGGACTTTTTTGCAGTCGATGCAGCCGATGCCGGCAGTCCGGCACCCTTCGGACACTTCATCCCGGTGCTCTGGTGAGGAGAAGAAACCGTGCAGCTCGAAGACAGGGCATTTCCCCGGATCGCCGGGATCCGTTTTCCTGACCCGTGCCGGATCGGTCACCATGGGCCGGAGCTTGTCCCAGACGGTTTCGGGGCTGTCCTTGAGGTAGATGGCGTTGTTGTAGCTCTTGCTCATCTTCCTGCCGTCGGTCCCGGGCACCCTGGGCGCCTGGGTGAGCAGCTCCTGGGGCTCGGGAAATACTCCCTCCGTGCCCTTTGAATACATATGATTGAAGCGCCGCACGACCTCCCGGGTGAGTTCGAGATGCGGCAGCTGGTCGATCCCCACCGGAACGTAGTTGGCTTTGTAGACGATGATGTCCGCAGCCTGAAGGAGCGGGTAGCCCAGGAACCCGTAGGTGGAAAGGTCCTTGTGGGACATCTGCTGCCTGACCTCCTTGTATGAGGGCACCCTTTCGAGCCACGCCAACGGTGTGATCATGGACAGGAGCACGAGAAGCTCCGCATGCTCCAGGATGGCCGACTGGAGAAACAGGGTGGACCGGTCGGGGTCCAGGCCGACGGACAGCCAGTCCTTGACGATCTCTTCGGTGTATTCGGCCAGGGTGGCCGGTTCGTCGTACATCGTGGACAGGGCGTGCCAGTCGGCGACGAAATAGAAGCACTCGTATTCGTCCTGGAGACGGTACCAGTTGCCGAGGGCCCCGAGATAATGGCCGATGTGAAGAGGGCCCGTGGGCCTCATGCCGGAAAGTACACGATTCATGAATGCTCCTTCTTTACCTGATTCCCCATTTTCCATCAACAGTGTGGACGCCGGCCGCTTTATAGGACATACAAACCATGATCCCGGAGGCGCCGAGGGGGAAAAAGCGGATTCAGGATTTAGATTCCGAAGATCCTGGTGATAATGGTGAAGATAAACCGGTATGCGGGATCGATAATGATGTGAAACATCCCGCTGAACAGGAGAACCACGAGGACGATCCACCCGTACCTGGACAGCCGGGAATAGGCCCGGGCCTGCTCTGCCGGAAGAAGTCCCTCGAGGATGTGACTGCCGTCCAGGGGGTGGATGGGCAGGAGGTTAAAAACCCCGAGGTAGATGCTGATCTTGATCCCCATGACGATCATGGCGGACAGGGGCTGAAGGATCGGGTTTGACCAGAGGATCTCCGGGCCGGGGACCCAGAGGAGGATCCTGAAAACAAGGGCGAGGGCCATGGCCAGGAGGAAGTTGCTCAAAGGGCCGGCCAGGGAAACGTGCATCATGTCCCTGCGGGGTGATCTGAAGTTGAAGGAGTTCACCGGAACCGGTTTTGCCCAGCCGAAGATGACGCCGGCGCCTGAGAACGCGAGCAGGAGCGGAAAAAGGACCGACCCCACCGGATCGAGGTGCCGGATGGGGTTCATGGTGATCCTGCCCATGAGCTTGGCGGTATAATCGCCCTTGCGGTAGGCGATGTAGCCGTGGGCGACTTCGTGGACCGTGATGGCCAGAAGGAACGGCACCATGCTGAGGAGCAGTGAGGCGAAGCGGTTGGGGTCCATAAGATAATCCGAGACCCAGTCACAGACTCAGTCTCCGTTCTCCTTTCGTTTGGTGTTCGTAACACGGGGCATGAGGGGTGTCAATTGATTGCGCCGGCAACATGCCGCGGCGCAATCGGTGCACGGGTGCACCGGTGCACCTGTGCACGAGATTGACCTTCCCCTTTCCACTTTCCCCCCTTCGATCACGCCGTTGGCGTGACTCAGGGCCTTCGGCTTTCCACTCGTTAATTTTCCAATGGAAAATTAGCGATCACCCACTCTTTCTCTTCAGCAAGAGAGTTGACAATCCCGTCCACGCGGGCGTCCTCGACAGCTATCATGATCTTTCTGAACAGGGGCCCGGACGGATACCCCATCTCCTGCAGCGTTTTGCCGTCGATCTCGCGGTTCAGGTACCGAAGCCTTGAAAGGTAGACGGAGATGGCGCGGGCGGTGTCCTCCTGTTTCGTGAGGGACATGATGAGCAGAAGTTCCTCAATGGGGACGCCGGAGAACTGCCGGGCGATCCAGCTGGGTTTTTGTTCCTCTTTTTGGGACAGTTCCTTCATGGTTGCGGAAACCCTGTTGAACCGCTCACGGTAGATCTCCCGATGATGTTCGTTGAGGTGGAACGTCTCGAGGACCTCTTCCCTCTGTTTTGCGCTTATCGACATCATGATCGAGGAAAAGTAGATCTCACCGACATCGGGTTCCTCTTCGATGTACAGGAGGAGGAACCACGAGTGGATCCGTTCCACCTGTTTGAACAGTTCACGCACCTTTTCGGTGAAGATCAGGGAGGGGTGGAGCGATTCCAGGATCCCCAGTTCCTGCATCCGTTCGAACCCGGCTGCGGGTTCGTCCCCCCTCAGGATGGCAAACAGTTCGTGAAGTACTCTCTGACCCTGGGCCTGGCGCAGGTACCCTTTGCGGACCGACCCCTTGAGGAGATATTCGGTGTGTTTTCCGATCCTGAACTCGAAGTTCTGTTCGAACCGCACCGCTCTTATGATCCGCGTCGGATCGTCCACAAAACTGAGGTTATGGAGGATGCGGATGGTGCGATCCTTCAGGTCCCTGAGCCCTCCGAAAAAATCCACTACCTGCCCGAAACTGTCCGGGTTCAGTCGAACCGCCAGGGCGTTAATGGAAAAATCCCTCCGGTAAAGGTCCAGCTTGATGGAGCCTCGCTCCACCATGGGGTGAGCTCCGGGCGATTCGTAATACTCGGTCCTGGCCGTGGCCACGTCCAGTTTGAACCCGTCCTTGAGGATGACCACGGCGGTCTTGAACTTCTTGTGGGAACGGGCCCTTGCTTTAAGTTTCCTGGCCAGAGCCCTGGCGAACCGTATAGCGTCACCCTCGACCACGAGGTCGACGTCCAGGTTCTTTCTCCGAAGGATGAGGTCGCGGACCAGTCCGCCCACCAGGTACACGCGATCGTCAAGCTCCTGAGCCACCTTTCCCGCGGCTACCAGCATGCGCCTTGCCCTGGGGTCAAGGATCTCGTGGATCAGTTCCCGGATGTTTCTTACCCGGGCGCCGGGTGTATCTTCGTCAGGGGCGGTATCCTCAAAAGAGCGAGTTCTTTTAAAATCGTCGTGCATGGCCTCCAGCAGGTCGGTCCTCGTAATGACCCCCAGAAGCTTATTCCCGGAAACAACCGGAAGCATCCTCTGGCGTTTCTCGATGATCTGTTCCTGGACACTGGTAAGGGACGAAGCAGGGCTGACAGTGGAATACTCGGTGAGCATGTACTCCTTTAGCGGGGAGTCCGAAAGCCCGTGGAGGATGGCTCTTTCGACCACTCCCCGGGTGATGATCCCAACCAGTCTGGAGCGGTTGTCCACCACGGGCAGGGAGTTGATGTTTAACCTGGACATGACCTCGGCTGCCGTGGCGATGGGATCAGAGCCTTTCATGTCCATGACCGGGGACGACATGATGGTACCGGCGTTGACCCTTTCGGTAACCATCTTTTTAAGGAGGGCGCCCAGCCTCTCTTTCACCTGCACCAGGGTCAACTCCCTGATGGAGGCCGATGCGGCGGTCGGGTGCCCACCGCCGCCGAACTCTTTCGCGACCATGGACACGTCCAGTTCGGGAAGGCGGCTTCGCGCCACGAGGATGATCCTGTCCTCCATCCTGACCATCGTGAAAAGGGCGTCCAGGTTTTCCATGTCCATGATCTTGTGGACGAGGAGGGCCAGTTCGCCGATGTAGTCATCGGTTGATGCCGACGTGACGGCAACCGGGATGCCATGGACGTTGATGATGCTCAGGGAGTTTAGAAGATCGTGGAGGAGCTGGACCTGCCGGCTGTCCATCTCCCTGGTGATGAAGGTAGGGATGATCTCCAGGTGGGCGCCACGTTTTAATAGCCAGGAGACCGCTTCTATGTCACGGGGGGTGGTGGAGGCGAAGGTCAGGGAACCGGTGTCCTCGTAGATACCGAGGGCCATGATGGTGGCTTCTTCCGGCGTGACCTTGATCCTGCGTTTGCGGATGATATCCACCAGTATGGTGGCCGTTGCCCCGACAGGCTCGATGTGCTCCACTTCTCCGCGGTAATCGTTTTCTGTCTGGGGATGGTGGTCGTAAATGTGGAGAGCGACTCCCTTTTTGGAGGCGATCTCGTCCAGGGGGCCAAGGCGGCCCTTGATATTGATGTCCACCAGAATGAGGCGGGTCACCGCGTCGAGGTCCAGATCTTTCAGGCGCTGGAAGGGGAACGACACGAGGGTGGACTTGAGGAAAAACTCCCTGAGGTTTCTCTCCTGGGAGCCGGGGAAGACCAGGTGGGCTTGTGGGTAGAGCTTTTTCGCCGCGATCATTGATGCCATCGCGTCGAAGTCGGCGTTGAGGTGTGTCGTGATTAAATCCATGTTTTTATATCGGACTTCAATGGCACGTCATCTGCTGCGTTATCACCCCTCGGAAAGCCTCGAAGTACCTGGCTTGTGTACGTCTTCCGCCGTCGCTCAAGCTATGGCGGGACAAGTCAGAGGTGGGGGTGTTATTAACAGTCCCCATCCATAATCTCCCTCTCCCCACCGTGGGAGAGGGCCGGGGTGAGGGGGAAATTATTTTTCACCCTCCCATCGGTCCCCTCCCCTCAACCTCCTTCGCACAATGCTTCGGCGGGTCAAGAGGGAGGGGAAGGATAAGGTAGTTGACTTTTATAGCCTCGAAGTACCCATTAACGTACGTCTTCTTCAAGGAGAAAAGAGATAAGCGACAGGTTGGTACTTATCTCTTATCACATATCTCAAAGCATCCGATTTTTCTGGGATTGGAGATGTTAGATTTGAGATTCGCCCCATCCTTTTTCCTGACTCCTTACCTTGGACAGACCCACAAGACTCTGAAACAGAGATTTCATGCTATTCATGAAAAACAGTTCTAATTCATGAAAAACAATTATTCAACACAACTTTCGTGAATTTTGATGACTAAACACGGAATTCTCCCGCTGGGCCTGAATTCCGTGTCTGGAAACACAAAATTCACGGACGACGAAATTCCTTTACAACAATTTCTGCTCAAACAGCCTTCTCGCCAGGGAGTAGATGTCCTTTCTGTCCCCTTCCCTTCTTCTACCCACGGCAACCACGACAACGGTGACGATCTTCTTCTCCACCTTATAGATCACACGGTATTTCTGCCCGGCGGCACGGAGGGACCGGAATCCGGCAAGCTCGCCAAGCAGCGGTTTACCCTTCTTTTCAGGATCTCCCGCCGGCATGCCGATGCTGTCTGACACCTGCCCCCGTATGCGCCTGTCGGAGATCCCTTTGAGCATTTCCAGGGCAGCCGGGGTGATGACCACATGCCAGGTCAAAGGTCAAGGTCCCTTTTCGCCTTTTCCCAGGGGACCGCCTCCCCGCGGCCGTACTGGACAATGCTTTCCCTGAGGACCGAGATCATCTCCCTGTCGGCCATGACTTCCAGGGTTTCGGTGATGGTTTCGTAAAGCTCCCAGGGCATGACAGCGAGAACCGGTTTGCCCCGTCTCGTAACGGCAACAGCGTCGAGGTTTTTCTCTCGCGCGAACTCTTCGGGAAGGGACGTCAACTGTTTCCGGGCCTCGACCATGGAAAGGGATCTGGGCATAGTGCACCTCCTGCTGAATATGTACGTATAAATGTACAGGATGGTGTACGGATATTCAAGGGCAAAGGAGCGGGAAAACTGATTCAACGTTGATGGACCCGCAAAAAGTCCATCAACGCGCCCCGCGCGGGGCGCCCAAATCAATGACCCGTCCCGCAAGTCATTAATTTGCGGGA
>JARGFV010000102.1 GCA_029210545.1 bacterium | reverse complement strand
GAAAGGGAAAACGACGCTTTTCCCTTTCCGTGGAGCGAAAAGTCCCGGATTGGACTTTTTGCGACCCTATCAATGTTAGATATTAAAAGCAATTGCACATGCCAAGGTGCAACGCAGTTGCACACTTGAGTTCCGAATTCCACGCTCCAGGTTCCGGGATTTAGCGTGAGGATGCAGCAATTACCGGGATTGCTTCGCCGAAGGTGGCTCGCAATGACAACATTGGGCCTTGGGCTTTGGCCCTTGGACTGCTAACAACCCGTCCGCACTTCAAGTAAAGTAAGGGCACCAAGAGTGCGGGAAGGGCAATGCAGGAGTGCAGGTGAATCGGTGCATGAAGTGCACGGGAAACAAAGAATTACTGCACGGTGACCCCGCATGGAGAGCGGGCGCACTTTTGCAGCAGTGCACTGGTCAATGGGCCGCGACTGAGAACGCCGCAGATCGCCCGTTATTGCGCGCCGCCCCCTTATTAAAGACCCTTTATTGACCAGATGGCTTTCTGGGCCCGATCCGCCCATTCCCCATACGGCTCCAGCCCGATCACCCGCCCGTACTCCTCTGTCGCCTCATGATTCTTCCCCATCCACCGGTAGGTCTCCCCCAGGTGGAAGTGGATCTCAGGGATCCCAGGCTGGAACTTCGTAGCGCTCGCCAGCGCACCGAGGGCTTCTTCGAACTTCCCCTGGTTGAAGTAGATCCACCCCAGGGTGTCGTAGTAAAAGCCGTTCTCCTGGTCCTGCTCCAGGGCCGCGGTGGCAAGCGCCAGGGCGTCCTCGATGTTGACCCCCCTCTTGGCGTAGGCCCACGCCAGGTTATTGAAAGTGATGGTGCTGTCCGGGTTGAGCTCCAGGGCGCGGTTGTACTCCTTTACCGCGTCGCTGTAATTACCCTGGGCCATGAGGGCATCCCCCAGGTTGTGGTGCAGGCGGCTGTTGCTTTCGTCGATGGCAAGCCCTTTCCGGTAGGTGACGATGGCCGCGTTCGGCCGCCCGGTCCGGAACCGGAGAGCCCCCAGGTTGCTGTAGGCCAGCACGTACTCCGGTTCCAGGGAGATGGCCTGCACCAGTTCTTTTTCCGCTTCATCGAACTGCCCCAGGACCATGAGGGCCACTCCAAGGTTGCCGTGGATCTCGGCGGTCTCGGGGGAAAGCGCGGCCGCGGTCCTGAACTCGGCCACAGCCAACTCCACCTGCCCCAGGTGATAGAACCCCACCCCGGAGTTGTTCCTCGCGAAAGCGAAGTCGGGGGCGTACCCGGCGGCCTTCTGGAACCTCTCCAGCGCCTCCGGGATATTACCCCGGCCGTACAGGGCGATCCCCACCCCGTTGAACCTCTGGGCCAGGGAGAACTTGTCCGCCCTGCTCTTGCACCCGGTCGTCGCCGCAGCAGCAGCAAGGATCAGGAGGGTTATGAGCACGAGCCGCAACCCTCTCCTCCCTCCTCCCTCCTGCCTCCTCCCTGCTTTCATCTCAGCTCCCTCACATGGGAAAGCACGTTCCCGGCAGGGTCTACCGCCCGGATGGACAGGGAGGCGGTGTTCGCTCCCAGGTCTGTGAACATGCGGAAGGTGCCGTCAGGGGCCAGGGGCGCGGGCCGTCCGTTGACGGCCAGGGTGCTGCCGGGCTCCACCGCCCCGGCCAGGTAGACCTTGTTCTGCTGCCCCTCCTGCAGGACGATGGGGTCGCTCATGGCCAGCAGGGGCGGGGTCTGGTCGTGGTTGAGGCGGAAGACGGAGAAGGGAGAGAAAAGACTCTCCCGGCCCTGGCTGTCAACCGAGGAGACACGCCAGTAGTAGATCCCGGCCTCGAGGCCCTTCACCGTGGCGCCGGTGACGCGGATCTTGGCGTTGTCGTAAACGGCGTTGGCAAAGTACCTGTCGGCAGCCACCACCAGATGGTAGCTTGCCGCCTCGGGCACACGCTCCCACACGAAACTCACCGGAACCTTCTCCCTGGCACTGACCCGCCAGTCGAGGTTTTCCGGCAACTGGGGCGCGGGGACACCCAGAAGCCTGCCCCGGGAAACTACCCGGCCCTCGCTGGCCAGGCGCACCACCTCGTTGGCCCCAAGGCTGACGTCCTTGCCGGCGGCGTTCACCGAGACGTCACCGGAGATGAGCTTGTATTCGGTCTGGTTGTCCTTGTCCACCCGGATGTTCATCCGGGCCTTGTTGACCTGGGCCGTGGAGCCCGGCGTCTTTATGAGGAACCTCGACCCCTTGGCCGTGGGCCGCAGGATACTGGCCTCCACATCGGAGACCAGGAGGTTGATGGCCGAGTTCTTGGTCCGGGTGCGCACGTCCTCGCTCAGTTCGTCGATGTGCACGAGGGAGTCGGACTTGACGGTCAGCTGGCTGCCGTCGTCAAACTGGACCACGCATTGGGAACCCGACCGGGTCCGCACGCGGTCGCCCTTTTTCAGCTGTGTCCCCGCCTTGGCGGGCTGCCATCCGAGGGAGCCGGCCTGCTGGATCTCCACGTCCCCCTTGAGGTGTTTGAAGGTGGCCGAGCGTTCCCGGCGGAAGAACTCGTCAGACTTGAGCCTCTCCATCGCCTTGTCCAGGCTGGTAGTGGTCTGCTCCAGGAGGATGAGAGATTCGGTGTACTTGCGGTCGTCGTAGTTCTTGCGGGCCTGGAAAAGGCCCTCCTGGACGGAGCGGTACTCCTCGAAGGCCAGCTCCTTGACCCCCATGACGATGGCCTGGTCGAACCGCGCTTCAGTATCGGCGATGAGGCGCCTGGCCTGGGCCTTGGGGCTGAGAAACTGGTAGTAGACGCCGATCATGACCGCGCACAGGACACCCAGCACGATGAGGAAGTTCACCCAGAACTGGAGGGTTGAAAAGGGGATGATGACCGTCTTCCACTTCAGACGGGCCCCTGTCCGGTCCGTTTCTCTGGGTGCCCTGGTCATCTTGTCAGGCTCCCGGGGTAGACTGCGGGGGAGTGGGAGGCTGGGGTGCAGGAGGCCTGGCGGTGACGACCCTCGAGTAGACGCGGGTCATGGCGTCCACCACCTTGGGATCGTAACGGCTCCCCTTCCACTCGTGCAGCTTGCTCACCACGAACTGGGGTTCCATCCCCTTCTGGTACAGCCGGTCCGTGGTCATGGCGTCGAAAGTGTCGGCCACGGCGATAATGCGGGCCAGCAGGGGGATTTGCTCCCCGGCCCGGCCCTCCGGGTATCCGGAGCCGTCGAGCCGCTCGTGGTGGTACTGGATCCCGGGCACGATATCTTTCAGCTGGGTTATGTGACCCATGATCATGGCCCCCCACCGGGGGTGCTGCTTGATGACGGCGTACTCCTCGTCGGTGAGCTGGCCCGGCTTTTTCAGGACCTGGTCCTCGATGCCGATCTTGCCCACGTCGTGGAGGAGGGCGGCGATGTTGACCTTCTGCTGGTCGGTGGGGGAAACGCCCATCTCCTTGGCGATCTCGAGGCTGATCTGGGCGACACGCTGGGAGTGGCCCCGGGTGTACGGGTCCTTTGCGTCAATGGCCGCGGCCAGGGCCTTGGTGGTGTCGATGAACATCTCACGCAGGTTCTGGTCGTGCCGTTCAAGCTGGGCCGCCATGTGGTTGAAACTCTGGGCCAGCTGGCCAAGTTCGTTGCGGGATGTGATGTCCACCCGCTCTGCGAAGTTCCCCCGGGAAAGGGACATGGCCTTGCCGGCCAGGATGCCGATGGGTTTCGCCAGGCGGATAGCCAGCAGGGTGCTGGCAATTCCTGCCAGGACGAAGGCCACCACCGCCCAGATCCCCGTCTGGACGGTCATGTCCCTGATGATCTGGTAGGCATCGGCCCTGGGCTCCTGGACCACGACTCCCCACCCGAGCGCTTTCACGTTGGCGTAGGAACCCACCATGTCCTTGCCCATCTTGTCCCTGAAGGGGATGGTCCCGGCGCTCAAGCCCGCCAGGAGATAGTTGCCCACGATCTCCACCGAGGTCATGTCCTCGGAATTGGCCACCCTTTCCAGGTCCTGGTGCGCGATGAGGGTCCCCTTGCGGTCCACCACGTAGGCGTTTCCCTGGCGGCGGATATTGATGCGCTCCACTGTCTGCTGGACCTTCTGGAGGTTGATCTCGCCCAACAGCACCGACTGGATCCCCCCGGAGGGGCCGTACACGGGCATGCCCACCACGATCTCCGGCACCTGCTGGCCGCCCAGGACCACCGGCGGGCTGATGTAGGTCTTGCCGGCAGAGGCCTCCTTGACGGCAGTGGTCATGACCTCCTCGGCAAGGGGCGGCACCTTGGACTTGCCCACCCGGAACACCCGGGCCAGTTGGCGCCCCCCCGTGGAATACTGCGTGAGGCGGATGATCTCGGGGTACTGGTCGAGGTAGAAGATGAGGGAGCGTTCCCGCTCCTCCTTGCCCAGAGGGCTGCCGCCTCCCTGGGCCTTGGCCACCAGCTCAAGGTTGACCAGGATGTTGGACATTGCGGTGGAGATCTCCTCCGCCGCGGCGTTGGCCACCTGGCTGTGAAGGGCGAGGAGCTCATCCTCGAGGAAGGCGCGGTTGATCCCCATGAGCTTGTAGGAGGCCATGAGGAGGGGGAGCACCGCCACCGCGAGGGTGACGAGAAGGAACTGGTAGAGGATACGGATCTTCGGGCCGGTCTTCTCCGGCTTCTCGACCCGGGGCATGCCGGCCCTGGTATCCTTGCCTGCCTTACCCTTCCGTTTGTGGTTCAGGGCGGTCATCCAGGTCCCCCTTCGGCGTCCCTTCCGCCGACAACGATCTCGGGTATCCTGAGGGTGGGCTGGGCGTCACCCACCGGTACGCCCTGGCCGTCCTTTCCGCAGGTCCCGAGACCAAATCCCAGGTCGTTTCCGACCATATCGATGTTTTTTAACACTTCCGGGCCGTTACCGGCAAGGGTGGCTCCGCGCACGGGTCCGGCCTTTTCACCGCCCTCGATGAGGTATCCCTCGCTCACGTCGAAGACAAAATCGCCCGTGACCGTGTTGACCTGCCCCCCGCCCATCTTGAGCACAAGGAGCCCGCGGTCCACCGAACGGACGATATCGGCCGGGACGTGCTTCCCCGGCTCGATGATGGTGTTGGACATCCGCGGGATGGGCCAGTTCCTGAAGGACTGGCGCCGGCCGTTGCCGGTGGCGGGCATCCCGTACTTCAAAAGGGCCGCCTTGTCGCTCATGAAGGCGGTGAGGACCCCCTTGTCCACCAGCACCGTCCTTCGTCCCGGCTCACCCTCGTCGTCGTAGTTGTAGGAGCCGCGCCTGCCCGGGAGGGTCGCGTCGTCCACCACCGTGACGAGGGGCGAGGCCACCTGCAGGCCCATCTTGTCCGCGTAGATCGAAAGTTCCTGCCCGGCGAGGTCGGCCTCCAGCCCGTGGCCCACGGCCTCGTGGACCATGGTCCCCCCTGCCTCGGAGGAGAGGACCACCGGCATGGTGCCGGACGGGGCCTCGGGGGCTTGAAGCATGGTCAACGCGCGGCCCGCGGAGATCAGGGCCACCTCGCCAGGATCAATCTTTCTGAAGAGATCGTACCCACCGGTACCGCCCACGGGCTCGTACCCCGTCTGCATGTGATCACCGTCGGAGACCACCACCTGGACCAGGAACACCCCGTGGTACCTGGTGTCCTCGGCATATACCCCGTCGCTGTTGGCCACCTTCATGACAAGGGAGGAGTCCCGGTAAACCGACTTGACCTGTACGAGCCTGGAGTCGTACCCGTCCAGGGCCCTTAAAGCCGCCAGCACCAGCTTCCCCTTCTGCTCCAGGGGAACGCCCGACGGATCCTCACCGGCCGGAAGCCTCCCCGCAGGCCGCTTCTTGAGCTCTATCCCCCCCTTTCCACCTTCCACTTTCCGCTTTCCACTGCTCTTAACCTCCCCCGCTCCCGCGGCCAGGCTCCCGGCGAGTTCCCGCAGGGCCGCCGGAGACATCTCGACAGAGGTCCCGAAGTGGGTGACCCCATGCCGGATGAGCCGCAGGCCGACACCCCGTTCCCGTACCGAGGCGATGCGTTCGATGCGGCCGGACTCGGCCTCGGCCTGCCTCGCGGTCATGTCCTGGAAATACAGGTCGGCGAACTCCCCTCCCGAGGAGAGGAGGATGGAGACGATCTCGGCCATGAGTCCCTGGTCCGGCCCGTTCACGGTATTTCTCCCAGCTGGTAGATCTTCACCGCCTGGTTGTGCTCGACCAATGTATTGGAAAAGACGTGTGTGCCGTCGCCCCTGGCCACGAAATAAAGGGAGGGAACATCCTCCGGGTACAGGGCCGCGAGGATGGACGCCTCTCCCGGGTTGGCGATGGGACCGTGGGGGAGGCCGCCTCTCGTATAGGTGTTGTAAGGGTGGTCGGTGCGCAGGTCCTTTTTCGTCAGGTTCCCGTTAAACTCCTTGATCCCGTAGATGACGGTGGGGTCGGTCTGGAGCCGGTAACCCTTTTTCAGCCGGTTGTGGAACACCGCCGAGATATGTCTTCTTTCTTCAGGAGCGCCCGTCTCCTTTTCCACGATGGAGGCGAGGGTCACCACTTCAAGCTCCGTCATGCCGATCTCCCGGGCCCGCTCGGCCATCCGGGCGTTGAACACCTCCTTGTACCTTTTCACCATCCGGGCCAGGATCTCCTCCTCGGAAAGCCCCCGGGGCAAGGAGTAGGTGTCGGGGAACAGGAACCCCTCCAGCCCGTCGGCCGGGACATCCAGGGACCGGGCGAAATCCGCGTCGCCGATGAGTGCCTTAAACCGCTCCTCGTCCACGATCCCGCGCCCGGCAAGAAGCGCCGCGATCTGGCTGCTGTTATACCCTTCCGGGATGGTCACAGGGTAGGAGACCGCCTTGCCCCTGACCAGGATGTCGAGGACCTCCAGGGGGGTCATGTCGGTCCTGAACATCAACTCCCCGGCCTGGATGCTGCTGGAAAGTCCCTTGACCTTGCCCAGGAGGACAAAGGGCTTGAGCGACTTGACCACCCCGGCGTCCACCAGGAGCTGGGAGGCCGCGACAAAGGTTGCCCCGGCGGGGACGGTGAGCACCACCTCATGGCCCGGCTCCTGGGCTGGGCTGTGCCAGAAGTGCACCAGCTTTAAAACGGTCAGCCCGGCCACGGCGGCCACGGCCAGGAGAATAATGGGAAGGGCCCGGCTTTTCTTTTTAGGCTTGCCGATGATCAACCGGCACCTCCATCCCCGGCACTACCACCAGAATCCAGGTACGACTGGAGAAAGATCGAAGCGGCCACCTGGTCGACAAGCCCCTTTCGCCTCTTCCTGGAAACGTCACCCCCGATGAGAGCGCGTTCGGCCTGAACGGTGCTCAGCCGCTCGTCCCAGGTGTCCACGGGAACGCGGACCTTGGCCCGGAGCTTTTCGGCCACCTCCAGGACACCCTCGGCCTCCGGCCCCCGGGTGCCGTCCAGGCGCAGGGGGATGCCGAAGATCACCTGGGTCACCTCGTGGCTGTCCACGAGCCCGGAGATCTCCTCCAGGACCTTGTCAAGCGACCCGGCCCTTTTGATGGCTGAGTGGGGAGAGGCGATGGTGCCCGTCTCGTCCGACAGGGCGATCCCCACACGGCGTTCACCCCAGTCGATGGCAATGACTCGTCCCATGTCCTGTCCCTTGATCTGCCCAATGGCTGAAGACATCGACAGAAGTCATCAACGCGCCCGCGTGGGCGCCCGAACCTGGGACCATTATTTGCGTCCCTGGTTCGTGAGCAACGGGGAAACGACGTTTTTCCCGTTGCGTTGAGCGAGGGGCCCGGCAGGCCCTCTCGCGACCCTATCCAAGCAGCCGTGCGGCCTCCTTGGCGAAGTAGGTCAGGATCATGCCTGCGCCGGCCCTGCGGATTGAGATGAGGGACTCCATCATGACCCGTTCGCCGTCGATCCAGCCCATTTTTGCTCCCGCCTTGACCATGGAGTACTCGCCGCTCACGTTGTAGGCGGCAAGGGGCATGTCGAAACGGTCACGCAGGGAGGCGATGATATCCAGGTACGGAAGGGCCGGCTTGACCATGATGATGTCGGCTCCCTCCTCCACGTCCAGGGCCGCCTCGCGGATGGCCTCCACGGCGTTGGGGGGATCCATCTGGTAGGCCCGCCGGTCGCCGAACCGGGGGGTGGACTCGGCCGCCTCGCGGAACGGGCCGTAAAATGCCGACGCATACTTGACGGCGTAGGACATGATGATGGTGTCGCTGTGCCCCTCATCGTCGAGAAGGTCGCGGATGGCCGCAACCCGGCCGTCCATCATGTCCGAAGGCCCCACGATGTCGGCCCCGGCCACGGCGTGGGACAGGGCGGTCCTTGCCAGCAGTTCCAGGGTCGGGTCGTTTAACACCTCACCGTTTTCGATGAGGCCGCAGTGGCCGTGGCTGGTGTACTCGCAAAGACACACGTCGGTGATGACCACCATCTCGGGGATCTCGGCCTTGATGGCCCGCACCGCCTTCTGGACGGAGCCTTCCGGATCCCACCCCTCGGAGCCCGACTCGTCCTTGTGATCGGGGATGCCGAACAGGATGACGGCAGGGACGCCCAGGCCCCAGCACTCGCGGCACTCCCTGACGATCTCGTCCACCGAGAGCTGGAACACGCCGGGCATGGCGCCGATCTCTTTCCTCACACCCTCGCCGTGGACCACGAACAGGGGATAGATGAAGTTGTCCGGGGAAAGCCTCGTCTCCCTGACCATGCGCCGCAGGGTCTGAGTCCTTCGCGTCCTGCGCGGCCTGTAGATTGGGTATTGCATTAGAAATTACCTCCGTTCGGGATCATATGCAAAGCGCGAAGATCAAAGTTGATAGGGTCGCAAAAAGTCCAATCCGGGACTTTTCGCTCCACGGAAAGGGAAAAGCGTCGTTTTCCCTTTCCTTA
>JARGFV010000101.1 GCA_029210545.1 bacterium | reverse complement strand
CTTTAGTATTCCGCACAAGCGAACGACTCAGCAACGCCGCCGGAACGGAAAAGAACCTCGTGAATAGTCCGGGCTAAGCTCCGTTCCCCTCGGCAAGCTCGGGACAGGCGACAAGCTCACGGCAGGCAGGGGGGAACCATACCCGAAATCCGCCGGCCCAAACCGATCGCGGATTTCGGGTGCCCTGTTTCCGTTTGAAGTGGCCGGGGATATGAACTAAAATACAGCTTTTATACCCTTGCCCTGGTGCGTTGGATATGGATCGTTCCAAACTGCAGAAGATCCTGGACGCCGTCCCGGACATGTACTTTATCCTGGACGGTGACGGGGTCCTCCTCGATTTCAAGCCCTCCCGAACGACACAGCCTCTCATCCCTCCGGAACAGTTCCTCGAGAAACCCCTTGCGGAGGTGTTTTCCCATGAAATTTCCGAAGCAGCCATGGAACACGTGAGGAGGGTCCTCGCAACCGGCCAGGAGAGCCGAATGTCCTACACCCTTCCCGTGCAGGGAGATAAGGAGCATTTCGAGGCCCGGTTCATCCATCTCGACGAGGGAGAGGTCCTGGTCATGGTGCGGGATGTCACCGAGCATCGCCGTTCCGACGAATCGCTGCGGGCCCTTATCAACGCTTCCACCGACATGGCATTCCTCCTGGACAGGGAGGGGCGGATCATGGCCATCAATGACCGGGCTGCCTCCGACTACGGCATGAAAGCCGAAAAAATGACAGGGGTCCTCTACTGGGATCTCCTCGATGGGGAGACGACAGCCGTGCGCAGGCAGAGGTTCGCAGGGGTTCTGCGAACCGGGGAGCCCACCCTGGCGCTGGACATCTCCCGGGACCAGGTCTTCGAGGTCAACACCAACCCCTTGCACGGACCCGATGGCCGGGTGGCCGGTGTCGCGTATTTCATCAGGGACATCACCGCGAAAGTCCAGGCAGACCAGGAACTTATCGAATCGGAGGCGAGGTACCGGCATGTCTTCGAGAAGAACCCTGTCCCCATGTACATCTACGACATGGACACCCTGATGATCCTCGAGGTCAACAAGGCCATGACTGTGAACTACGGGTACACCAGGGACGAGATGACGGCCATGGGCATCAAGGATATCCGTCCCCCGGAGGATGTGAAGGAACTTTTGAAAAACGTGTCCGATCGGCGCCCAGGCCAGATCTGGCTGGGCCAAAGGCGCCACCTGAGAGCGGACGGTTCTGTCATCGACGTGGAGACCACGAGCAGTGACTTTCCCTTCAGGCAGACGAGGGCGCGGCTGGTCCTGTGCAACGACGTGACCGAAAAGGTCCGAATGCGGAAGGAACTGGAACAGAGCGAGGAGCGGTTTCGGGTTGCCTTCGAGACCAGCCCCGACTGCATCGTCATCGTGGATCTTGAAAAGAGGACCATTGTGGACGTCAACGAGGAGTTCGTCTCGAACAGCGGGTATGAGAAGGAAGAGGTGCTCGGACGAAACGCCATGAAGGTCGGGGTCTGGGCCGACAAGTCGGACAGGGATCGCTTCTACGAAGCCATTTCCGGACCCGGCAGCGTGGAGAGTTTCGAGGGCGATTTCCGAACGAAGGATGGAACGGTCAAGAGAGGACTGTTGTCGGCCCGTACTATTGACCTTGCCGGCAAAGCCCACCTTCTCATCATCGTCCGAGACGTCACACGCCTCATGGAGGCACGGGAACAGCTCAAGTCCTCCCTTGAAGAAAAAGAGATCCTGCTCAAGGAGATCCACCACCGGGTCAAGAACAACCTCCAGGTGATCTCCGGCCTTTTGGACCTCCAGGCCCATCACATCACCGATCCCCTGGGCCGGGCGGTTTACAAGGAAAGCCAGAACAGGGTCATCACCATGGCTCTCATCCACGAGGAACTTTACCAGAGCACCGACCTTGCCCAGGTTCATTTCGGCGATTACATCCGGAACCTGTGCGATAACCTCATGATCTCCTACGGGGTCGACCGCGAACGCATCGATCTGAAGGTCGATACAGGGAAGGCAAACATGGTGGTGGATACCGCCATCCCGTGCGGCCTCATCATCAACGAACTGGTGACAAACTCCCTCAAGCACGCTTTTCCCGGCGACAGGAAAGGAACCATCAGCATCTCTTTCCACACCCTCCCCGATGAGTTGTATGAGCTGACAGTCAGTGACGACGGGGTTGGTATTCCCGGGGATGTGGATATCCAACGTACGTCTACCCTGGGGATGCGGCTGGTCACCGTTCTGGTCCAGCAGCTGGGAGGAACCCTGGAGATCGGAGCCGGCGAAGGAACGAGCTTCACCATGGTCTTCAGCGAGTACCACGAGGCGGGGACGGTACTGTACTGACATCTTTTAGCTTACAGCAGAAAGATGAGAACGAAGCACGAGGAGCAAAGTGCGAAGAGATTCCAAACCTTGACAGGGTCGCAAAAAGTCCAATCCGGGACTTTTCGCGAGTCCATCAACCTTCGTTTATCGCTCCTGGTACTTCGTACCGGCTTTTCCCAGACCCAGGACTCAGGAATCTTTATTTTACACTTTTATCGGCTATAATAACGGGTGGGGTACCGGTAAACCTGTTTTGACGGCGCCGATCGTTTTGGCGGGAAAGGGAGGCCATGATCCAGCAGAACGAACTCGTCACGTTCCTCGTGGGTTTCGGCGTTGCCCTTTACGTCCTGGCCAACTCCCGACGGTTTCGTTCCATCCCCAACTTCAGGCTCCTCCTTGCCGCCTACATGGGCCTGTTCTCCGGGTGGGCCCTCACCATCCTGGAAGGGTTTGCCTTTCCTTCCCTGTTTAATATCCTGGAACACCTGTCCTATGCGCTCTGCTCGATCATGATCGCAGCCTGGTGCCGGGTCACCTTCCAGAGAGGTGGGAAGCAGGGATGAATATCGTTGCCCTCATCGATCTCACGGCGGCGGCGGCTTCCCTGGCAGCGCTGTACTTTATCCTCTCAGAGCTGTTCCGGAAGCCCGGGGGAGCGGAGATCATTCTGTTTACCATGGTTGTCGCCCTGACCTTCACACACGATGCGGGCAACTTCGTGGAATGGGCGGGGTGGACCAACTGGTTCGACCCCATCGAGGATTACATGGAGGTGCTCACGGCTGCCCTGTGGGCATTCTTCTTTTACACCTTCGCCCAGGAACTCACCGAACGAAAGCTCCGGGCCGGCGAAGCGAAATACAGGAGCCTTTTCGACATGGGGAACGACGGGATCGAGATCTGCGGCATCGATCCGGACGGATCCCCGGGGCGTTTTCTGGAGGTCAACGACGTGGCCTGTTCCATGCTGGGGTACACGCGGGAAGAGTACCTTTTGCTGAGGCCCGGGGATATTGGCGACCAGGGACCTGCGGACGAAAACCCCCAAGTGGTCAGGAAACTCCTCAAAGATGGCCGGGCCGTGTTCGAGAGGGTCCATATCGCCAAGGACGGCCGCAGGATCCCCGTGGAGATCAGTTCGAAGCTTTTCGACTTCGAAGGGGGAAAGCGCGTCATCTCAATGGTCAGGGACATCACCGAGAGAAAAGAGGCGGAGCGTAAACTGCGAGAAATACAGGAACTCGATGAGAAGATCCTGGACGCCTCCCCCGTGGCTTTTGTCCTCCACGATCCGGACCTGCGCATCGTCAGGGTGAGCAGCGCCTACCAGGATGTGACCGGTTTTGTTCCGGAAAATGTTATGGGCCGGACCCTGGAAGAGTTCATGCCCGATGGCCCGCAGAAGCGGAAGGTCATCGACAGCGTCAGGTGGGTGCAGGATCACGGTGTTCAGGTGGGCCCCCAGGAGATCGAATCTCCCGGTCTCGGCCGTCACCTCCGGGAGACGATCCTCCCCATTTTCGGGAAAGATCGGACCGTTACCAACACGTTGAGCGTCCTGGAGGACATCTCCGAACGCAAAAGGGCGTACGATGCCCTGGCCAGGAGCGAGGAACGGTACCGGATGCTGTACGACAGTATCTCGGACGGCGTGGTCATCCACGAGATTCATGAAGATGGGATGCCGGGCGCATTCCTGGACGTGAACCGCGGATTCTGCAACCTGGTCGGATACAGGCGATATGAGCTGCTGAAGATGTCGCCCCTTGATCTGGAGGCTCCGGAAGAAGCCGGTGACGCGCCCATGTACAGTGGAAACCTTGAGATGGGCGGGACGGCCTTCTTCGAGCGGAAGCTCGTTTCGAAGGAAGGCAGCCTGATCCCCGTGGAGATCAGCGCCCAGACTTTCCAGCTGGGTGACCGGTACCTGGGCCTGTCCGTCATCAGGGACATCTCTGAACGGCAGGAGGCGCAGGAACGCATCAGAAACTCCCTGGCGGAAAAGGAGATCCTTTTGCGGGAGATCCACCACCGGGTCAAGAACAACCTCCAGGTTATCTCCGGGCTGTTGAACCTGCAGTCACAATACATCGGCGATGTTGGTGTGCGCTCCGTCTTCAAGGAGAGCCAGAACAGGATCAAGACCATGGCCCTCATCCACGAGGAGCTGTACCAGCGCGAGGACCTGGCCCTGATCAACCTGGCCAAGTATCTCCGCGACCTGGTGGAGAACCTTTTCCAATCCTACATGGTGAAAAAGGAGGCCATCCAACTGGTCCTGGATATCCCGGTCCTGGATATAAACCTGGATACGGCGATCCCCTGCGGGCTCATCGTCAACGAACTTATCTCCAACGCCCTCAAGCACGCCTTCCCGGACCAGCGTAAGGGGAAGATCGAGGTTTCGGTAACGAGACTGGGCGGCACCTACACCCTGACCATCAGCGACGACGGGGTCGGGCTGCCCGAGGGGATGGACTACCGCAAGGTCAAATCCATGGGGATGCAGCTGGTCGTGGTCCTGGTGGAGCAGCTTGGCGGGGAGCTAACGTACAACGGCGAGGGCGGGACCTCCTTCATGATGACTTTCAAGGAACATCAGGAGGCCGGGACGGAAGTGCATTGATCAGCTGACGCCTGATCAATGCTGTGCGTGCGTAAAGCGTGTGTGCGTAAAGCGTGCGAGAGTGGTTGCGTCAGATCTTACGCGCTCACGCTCAACGCACGTACGCATTTACGTGGATTACAGACCCTTCCCTCTGGACGTTGGACCCTGGACTCTGTAATCTCCTTCCATGCTCAAGATCGAGAACCTCTCCAAGTCATACGGCACTCAGGCCCTCTTCGAGGGGGTGACCGTCAACATCAACCGGGGCGAGCGGGTCGGCCTGGTGGGGCGAAACGGTCATGGCAAAACCACCTTCCTGAGGCTCATAGCGGGGGAGGAGACGCCCGATTCGGGCATTATCACGGCGCCGCGGGGCTACCGCATCGGCCACCTTCGACAGCAGCTGGATTTTACCGAGTCAACCGTTCTCACTGAGGCGGCCCTGGGTCTGCCCGAAGAGGATAAGGACCAGAGCTGGAAGGCCGAAAAGGTACTGGCAGGCCTGGGTTTTTCCAGGGCCGACATGGAAAGGCCGCCCTACACCTTCTCCGGCGGCTACCAGGTGCGCCTGAACCTGGCAAAGCTCCTGGTTTCCGATCCCGATTTTCTGCTGCTGGACGAGCCCACCAACTACCTGGACATCGTGGCCATCCGCTGGCTGGAACGGTTTTTCCGCTCGTGGAGGGGTGAACTCCTGCTCGTGACCCACGACCGCAGCTTCATGGATTCGGTGACCACCCACACCATGGGGATCCATCGGCGCCGGATCCGGAAGATGCCCGGCGATACGGCCAGGTACTATGGCCAGATCGCCCTGGAAGAGGAGGTCCACGAAAAATCCCGGATCAACATCGAACGCAAGCGAAAACAGACCGAAGAGTTTATCCGGAAGTTCAGGGCCAAGGCCCGGCTGGTGGGGCTGGTCCAGTCCCGCATCCGGACCCTGGAAAAGCAGAAGGTGCCGGACCGGCTCGAGGCGATCCGCTCCATGGATTTCAACTTTCGCCTGGCGCCCATGGAGTCCAAGGTCATTATCCAGTGCAGGGACCTGGGGTATCGGTGGTCATCTGAGTTCCCGGAACTGTTTGCCGGCCTCGACCTTACGGTTGGCAGAGGTGACCGCATCGCAGTGGTGGGCCCCAACGGCAAGGGGAAGTCCACCTTTCTGCGGGTCCTGGCAGGGGAGCTTGAACCGGGAACGGGGACCGTGGGGGCTCACGGGACTGCCCGGATGGGGTTTTACGGACAGACCAACGTGGAGAGGCTCGAACCGAACCGGACAGTCGTGGAGGAACTGGTGGCGGGCGATCCTGACAGGTCGGTACAAAAGGCGAGGGGCGTCGCCGGCACCATGATGTTCGAGGGAGATGCCGCCCTCAAGAAAATATCGGTTCTTTCCGGAGGGGAGAAAAGCCGGGTGCTCCTGGGACGTCTCCTTCTGGAACCTCACAACCTCCTCCTTCTCGACGAACCGACCAACCATCTGGATATGGATTCGTGTGAGGCCCTGCTGAGCGCCCTGGTTCAGTTCGAGGGTGCCGTCGTCATCGTCACCCACAACGAGATGTTCCTCCACAGCCTGGCCCAGCGCCTGGTGGTGTTCGACCGCGGCCGGAGCGCCGTTTTCGAAGGGACCTACCGGAACTTCCTGGATGAGGTGGGCTGGGAGAGTGAGGAGCTTCCTGACACGGGGACGCGGGGACACGGAGACACGGAGAAACTACCTAAAGGCGAGTCTAAAAAAGAGGCGAGGAAGGAGAAGGCCCGGCTGCTGAAGGAAAAGGCCCGGGATCTGGCGCCGTTAAAGGAAAAGACGGAGGGGCTGGAAAGGGAAGTCCGGGAGCTGGAGCTGGAGGTGGAGAAGGTCAACGAAGAGCTGATCGCCGCTTCCAACTCGGGGGACGGGGATGCCATCGCCTCCCTGAGCAAGCAGCTGAGTGAGCTAAAGGACGAGCTGGAGAGAAACTATGAGGAGCTTTTCGGGGTTACCGAAGAGCTGGAACGGTTAGAACAGGAGTGGAGCGAAAAGCTGTAATTTCGTGTGGGCGTAGAGCGTACGTGCGTGGCAGCGTAAGATCTTACGCATTCACGCTTAACGCACTCACAGACGTACGATCTTGACAGGAGAGTAAAAGAGCTGTTGAACACGAAGTTCACAAAGTAGGGATTTGGTGTTTTGATCAAACCCTTCGTGCCCCTTCGCCTGCCATGAGCCTGTCGAATGGTGTACTTTGTGTTGGATTAGGCTCTAATCTTGAAATTTGAAATGCCTGCCCTGAGCCTTGTCGAAGGGTGAAATCTGAATTTGGAGAACCCTGCCATGAAGATCGTCGTTCTCGACGGTTACACCTTGAACCCTGGCGACCTGTCGTGGGAGGGGCTGGGAAAGCTCGGTGAGGTTACCGTCCATGACAGGACCTCACCCGATGAGCTCATGGACAGGGCTGTCGGAGCCGAGGTACTGCTCACCAACAAGGTGATTCTGGATGCCGAGGCCATCACCAACTTGCCCGATCTGAAATATGTCGGCGTACTGGCCACAGGGTACAACGTGGTGGATCTCGAAGCTGCGGCGCAGAGCGGGATCGCTGTTACCAACGTTCCGGCATACAGCACCGATTCGGTGGCCCAGATGGTCTTTGCGCTTCTCCTGGAGCTGATAAACGGAGTCGGCCGCCACAGCAGGTCGGTCCGTTCAGGTATCTGGTCAAAAAGCCCGGACTTCAGCTTTCACGAAATTCCCCTTGTCGAGCTTTCAGGCCTGACCATTGGTATCGTGGGTTACGGCGCCATCGGGCAGGGGGTGGCCCGGATAGCAAGGGCCATGGGGATGAAGGTCCTGGTCCACACTCGCACTCCTGGATCTGAAGAAGGGGTTCAGTACCTTGACCTGGATACCCTGTTCAATGAAAGCGACGTCGTTTCCCTGCACTGCCCCCTGACCGATAAGACGGTAGGCATTGTCAACCGGGAACGGCTCACCCGGATGAAACCGTCGGCGTTCCTCATCAACACGGCCCGCGGCCCCCTGGTGGATGAGCAGGCCCTGGCCGACGCCCTCAACGCGGGAGCCCTCGCTGGAGCGGGCCTGGACGTGTTATCGGTGGAACCGCCTCCTCCCGGCAACCCCCTTCTCTCGGCCAGAAACTGTGTGATCACACCCCACATCGCGTGGGCAACGAAGGCGGCCAGGGGCAGGCTCATGGGGACGGTGGTGAGTAATCTGGAGGCGTGGATGGATGGGAGGCCGGTGAATACAGTCAGCTGATGCTGACCCACGAGGGGGAGAGGAGGCGAATGGGGGAGGGGGAGAAAAACCTTTTGACACGGAGATGGGGGGACGCGGAGACGCGGAGAAAGGCGAAAAGAAGGAACGGTACGTTCGTTATCGCGAGCCGGCAACCAGGCGACTTGCCACGGCGTAGTCAAAGACGTAGACGGGAGCGATCTCAGGCCTTGTGGCCCAAAGGCCCGGGTTTAACCGCCAAGCACGCCAAGAACGCGGAGAAGATCCAGGAAACGGTTGTCATTGCGAACCATTATCTGGTGAAGCAATCTCAGGCTGTACGGCCCAAAGGCCCGGGTTTAACCGCCAGGCACGCCAAGAACACGGAGAAGAACAAAGGCTGCCTCACGCTCGCTCCCCTTGGTCGCTAAAGCCGCCAAGGCGCAAAGAAGATCAGGAACGGACTAACCACCAGCCTTCGCCACCAACCTTCGCCAAGGCCTCGGCCTGGCAAGCAGGGGGCCACAGAGGAAACCAACGTTCGTCATTGCGAGCCGGCAACCAGGCGACTTGCCACGGCGTAGTCAAAGACGTAGACGGGAGCGATCTCAGGCCTTTTGGCGCCACAGCGCATGGGTTTGGACCTTCGGGGCAGCGAGTCGCAGAGTTTCTCACCCCTCGGCGAGGAGACCGTGGCCCGCATCGAGGCCGACTGGGGCTCCCCGAGCTTCACCGGGGAGTTCCTGCCCGACAGCCGGGAAATCGACGAGGACAGCTTTTCGGCC
>JARGFV010000100.1 GCA_029210545.1 bacterium | reverse complement strand
AAAGGGAAAACGACGCTTTTCCCTTTCCGTGGAGCGAAAAGTCCCGGATTGGACTTTTTGCGACTCTATCAAGTTTAAGATTCGGGGAAAAGTAATCCTGCAAGATAATAGGTTCTTTCGGGTGTTGAGGCCCGAATACTGATTACCGGCTACTGATATCTGAATACTTTTCCAAAAGGAAACAGCCATGCGCACCACGAAGATCGACACACTATTGGAGAGCATCAGAAAACTGACCCGGCGGGGCGCCTTCCAGAACGTCCGCAGAATACTGGAAAAACTCCACGTCGCGGACGTCGCCTATCTTTTCCGCTACTTCACCGAGTCCGAACAGCTAAAGGTCTTCAAGCTCATCGAGGACATGGGGACGGCTTCGGAGATCCTGAGCCAGCTGGACTCTCCCGTCAGCGCCAGAATACTGACGAGCATCGAGAGGGAGAAGGCGGCCGAGATCATCCAGAAGATGGACCCGGATGACAAGGTCAGTATCCTGGAAGACGTGTCGGATGAGGCCAGGGATGAGATCCTCAACTTCCTCACCCAGTCGGAAACAGAGAGCATCGAAGAGCTCCTTCAATATCCCGAGGACAGCGCGGGACGGATGATGACCCCCAACTACTTCGCCCTCAATGAGAAGGTAACGGTAGGCGACGCCATCCTGGAACTTCAGAAAAGGGGCGAAGACGCCACCGAGATGGTCTTTTACCTCTATGTCGTGGACAGGAGAAACCATCTTGTGGGGGTGTGCTCCCTCAGACAGCTCCTCCTGGTTCCGCCAGGTACCTCCATCCAGCGGGTCATGGCCAAGGACGTTGTCAGCATCGATCCGGAAACGGACCAGGAGGACGTGGCGCGCGTCGTCGAGAAGTATGACCTTCTGGCCGTGCCGGTGACCGACCAGGAGAACAAGCTCCTTGGCATCGTCACCGTGGACGACGTCATCGACGTCATCCGCAGCGAGGCAACCGAGGACATCATGAAGATGGTCGGTACAGGTGACGAATACCTGAGCCGGTCGGTCTTCGTCCGGGCCCGGATGAGGATGCCGTGGCTGCTGGCGGCTTTCGTGGGCGAATTCATCGGGATCCAGTTCCTCCACATGTACAACGCCACTCTTACCCAGATCGTCGCCCTGGCCAACTTCCTGCCCATCATCATCGCCATGGGAGGCAACATCGGGAGCACCTCCATGACCATCGTCGTCCGGGGACTTGCCACCGGCAGGATCGACGTCAAAGAGTTGAGAATGGTTATCTTAAAAGAACTCTCCGTAGCCCTGCTCCTCGGTGTCACGTACGGGAGCATTCTCATGGTCCTGGCCCATCTGCAGTTCGGGGACGTCAGTTACCTGGGGTTCGTCGTAGGCTCCAGCATGCTCATCTCCATGCTCATGGCCGCTGCCATCGGCTCCCTCATGCCCATCGTTCTGCACATGATCAAGGTCGACCCGGCCATCGCCACCGGACCCTTTGTCACAAGCACCGTCGACAGCCTCGGGATACTGGTTTACCTCGGCATGGCCACGGCAATCCTCCTTTAACAGGCCATGGGCTCAACATTTTCCACGGAGGCCATCGTCCTGTTCTCCACCGACGTCGGAGAAGAGGACAGGATCCTCAGTTTCCTGACGAGGGACCGCGGACTTGTCCGTGCGGCAGCCTCGGCGGCGGGGAACATCAGGAAGGGAAAGTCGGCGCCCCTGGACCTTTTTGTCAGGACCAGCCTTCACCTGTACGCGTCACGCAAGGAAGGGAAGCTGAAGAGGATCCGGACCGCCGATGTCATCGAACCGTTCCTGGCCATCCGGTCCGATTACAGGACGCTGTGCGCCGCGTCGTACATGAGCCAGACCACCGCTCACTGCGTCCAGGAAGACGATCCTTCGCCTGGCACATACGAACTCCTGCTGGCTTGCCTGAGAGGGCTGGAGGAGGGGACAGACCTGTTCCGCGTCCTTCTGCTTTTCGAGGTCAGGCTGCTGGGAGAGCTGGGTCTCATGCCCGAACTGGGCAGCTGCCTTTCCTGCCTCGGTGAGATCGAAAAGGACGCTGTCCTGGACAGCAGGTGGGGGGGAGTCATCCACCGCCAATGCCGCGGCGTGGAGGGCGGTTCATACCTTGCCGCCGGGGACCTAGCGACCCTGCGTTTCCTGTCAACCCGTGATCTGAACCACACCGCGAAGCTCACCGTCCGGCACGGGGACGCGAAAAGGATCTTCGGTCTGGTCCACGGGTTTGCCGTCCATCACCTCGGTTACGAATCGAAGGCAATAAAAATGCTGAAGAACGAGAAGTAAAAAAGAATGTGTAAAGTGGAAAGGTTCGACCGTACGGCCTTCACAGTAAACTGTGTACTGTTCACCGTATACTTCGCTCCAAACCTTGACATCCAAACGCTTTCCCTGTTTATATTCAAGTTTCGTAAAACGAAATTTGATGACTTCGCGAAAAGTCATCAACGCGCCCCGCGCGGGGTGCCCAAATCAATGACCCGCACTGTAAGTCATTGATTTGTAAGGAAAGGGAAAACGACGCTTTTCCCTTTCCTTTGAGCGAAAAGTCCCGGATTGGACTTTTTGCGACCCTGTCAAATTTGAACATGGAGAAAGGCACCCAGGAAATCCGGTAAGATATAGGTCTGTGTAACCCCGCAAAACGTAAGAATCATACTGCAAGCGCAGCTTGCCAGATATAATTCTGACAGCGTCAGCCGGCAGAATTATATTAGGGAGATTACGTCCGATGAAGAAGAAAACCTATCAGCAGGTGGTCCTCGATCTGGAGAGGTTCTGGGCCGACAAGGGGTGCGTCATCCAGCAGCCCTACGACCTGGAGGTCGGAGCGGGGACCCTCAACCCGGCCACCCTCCTCAGGGCCCTCGGACCGGAGCCGTGGAACGTGGCCTACGTGGAGCCCTCCAGGAGGCCGACGGACGGACGGTACGGTGAGAACCCCAACCGTCTTCAGCACTACTACCAGTACCAGGTCATCCTGAAACCTTCCCCCGACAACATCCAGGACCTGTACCTCGAGAGCCTTTACGCCCTCGGGATCGACCCCGGAAAACACGACATCCGGTTCGTGGAGGACGACTGGGAGAACCCCACGGTGGGCGCCTGGGGCCTCGGCTGGGAGGTGTGGCTCGACGGCATGGAGATCACCCAGTTCACCTACTTCCAGCAGGCCGGTACGGTGGAGTGTAACCCGGTGTGCGCCGAGCTGACCTACGGCCTGGAGCGGATCGCCATGTACCTCCAGGGGGTCGATAACGTCTACAACCTCATCTGGACCGACGGTGTCACCTACGGGGACGTCCACCACCGGGGAGAGGTGGAGCATTCCACCTACAACTTCGAGGTGGCCGATACGGATATGCTGTTCAAGCTGTTCGACATGTACGAGGCCGAGTCCAAAAGGATACTGGAAAAAGGACTCATCCTGCCGGCCCTCGACTTCTGCCTGAAATGTTCCCATACTTTCAACCTGCTCGACGCACGGGGCGCCATCAGCGTCACCGAGAGGACCAGCTTCATACACCGGGTCCGCGACCTGTGCCGGGGATGCGCCGTCTCTTACGTCCGGCAGAGGGAAGACATGGGCTTCCCCCTCATGGGCAAGAATTTCATCGCGGACCAGAAAGGGCTGACCGGAGGACCGAAATCATGAGCCGAGAACTCGTACTGGAGATCGGAACGGAAGAGATCCCGGCCGCCTACCTGCCTCCGGCGCTGGACCAGATAAGGCAGCTGGCCGAAAAAGAGCTGACAGCCCTGAGGGTTCCCTTCGGCGAGACCAGGGCGTATGCCACTCCGAGGCGCATCGTCCTGCACGTCACCGGCGTCGCCGGCCGGCAGGAGACGAGCGTCAAACAGGTCATGGGACCGGCCACGAACGTGGCCTACGATGACAAGGGCAACCCTACGAAGGCGGCCGAAGGGTTCGCGAGGGGGCAGGGGATCAAAGTCAGGGACCTTACTGTCGTGTTGACGCCAAAGGGAGAGTATGTCGCCGCGGTGAGGTCCGAGGCCAGCCGGCCCACTGCTGACATCCTCCCCCAGATCATGCCCCGCATCATCACCTCACTGCACTTTCCCAAGTTCCAGAGATGGGGCTACATGAGCCTCAGGTTCCCCAGGCCCATCCGGTGGATCTTGTGCCTTTTCGGGAGCGACGTGGTGGATTTCGACCTTGAAGGGATCAGATCGGGACGGATGATGCGCGGGCACAGGTTCATGGCCCCCGGACCTTTCGAGATCAGGGATACGAAAGATTATTTCCTGCAGGTCAGGAAAGCCAAGGTCGTCCTCGATCAGGACGAAAGGCGCGGCATCATCAGTGAGGGGGTCCGGAAAGCGGCCGAAAAGGTCGGCGGCAAGGCGATCCCGGACAACGAACTGATCAACGAGGTGACATACCTGGTCGAGTACCCGGTCATCGTGACGGGGACCTACGAGGACAGGTACCTTGCCCTTCCGCGGGAGGTCCTCATCACCTCCATGAGATCCCACCAGCGTTACTTTACCGTCACCAACAGGAACAACCGGCTCCTGCCCTATTTCATCACCATCAGCAACAACGTGGTCAAAAGCAGCAAGGTCGTGGCCCACGGCAACGAGAGAGTTCTCAGGGCCCGCCTCGAAGACGCCATGTTCTTCTACCAGGAGGACCGGAAGGTTTCCCAGAAAGCGCGTGCGGAGGAACTCAAGGACGTGGTCTTCCAGCAGAAGCTGGGCACATCCTGGGAAAAGATGGAGCGTTTCAGCTCACTGGCGGCCGCTATCGTGCGCAAGGTTGAACCCGATGCCGTCAAGGAGGTCAAAAGGGTCGCCTACCTGTGCAAAAGTGACCTTGTCAGCCAGATGGTGTGCGAGTTCGCGGAACTCCAGGGAGTCATGGGCAGGGAATACGCCCTCCTCGAAGGGGAGGACAAGGCTGTGGCCGACGGGATCCTGGAGCATTACTACCCCAGGTATTCGGGCGACAGGACACCAAAAACGGCGGGCGGCGCAGCGGTCAGCATCGCCGACAGGATGGATACCGTATGCGGGTGTTTCGGCATCGGGATCACTCCCACGGGGACCGCGGACCCCTACGGATTGAGACGCCACGCACTGGCCATCATCGCCATCCTCATGGACAGGGGCTGGAGAGTGTCCCTGACCGACCTCATGAAACAGTCCCTCAGGCTTCTCGGGGACAAGACGGACGTGCCCCCGAAAGAGGCACTGGAGGGCCTCGAGGAGTTCTTCCGCGGCCGGCTGCACAACCTGTTCACAGGCCGCGGCTACCGCCACGACGTCGTCTCGGCCGTTCTCGCCGACCATTGGAGAGACCCGGTGGACGCGGCGGCGAGGATCGATGCCCTCACGGCCTTCAGCAGGAAGGCCGGTTTTGCCGACCTGATGCTCTCCTTCAAACGGGTCATGAACATCATCCCGGTGGGGTTCAGGGGCAAGGTTGACCGCCCGACAGCCGGCCAGAAGGTGGAAAAGGGGCTCATCGACTCGGCAACCGCCGTTGGCAGGGACGCCGCGGCCAGCCTGGACAAGGGGGAGTACCTGAAGGTGCTCAACACCCTCGCGAAGATGAAAAAACCGGTGGACGCCTTCTTCGACGGCGTCATGGTCATGGACGAGGACCCCGCTGCTCAGAAGAACAGACTGGCCATCCTGGGCACCGTATCAGAGCTTTTCGCCCGGGTGGCTGATTTCAGGAAAATCGTCACCGACAAAGAATCTGCCTTTGAACCTGTTGCAGATTCCTAGATGGAAGAACTGAAAGGAAAATCCGTCTCTTCCGGGAAATGAGTGCCCAGAGGCGGCCCGCTGGCAGGCCGCCTGTCCCACCCCTCGACAGGATCAGGACAGGCAACACAGAGAAAGGCCAGGACGATCAGGGCAGAAGGCATATCGACCGTCTTCCCCTCACCTGAACGGTTGGGCCTTCAAGGGAGGGATGAAATGGTTACCTCTGTGACCTGTGTGCTCTGGTGAGTCACATGTCTGGTGTGACGAACGGGTGGTGTATGCCCTTCAGAGTCTTGACGTGATACCACCCAGGAACGCATTAACCATATTGATCTATAACCTTAAGAAGTGTACGTAACTGTCCGGGTTTTAATGCTTTAATGCAGCAAGCAATGTCCTGGAGGGGGCAATAAGAAAAGGAGTTTTCGATGAAGAAAATGGTTTTCTACTTCGGAGGGGGGAAAGCGGACGGAAAGGCTGAAATGAAGGAAGTCCTTGGGGGCAAGGGGGCCAACCTGGCCGAAATGAATCACCTCGGTCTGCCCGTGCCTGCCGGTTTCACCGTTTCCACCGAGGTCTGCAATGAATTCTACCGCCTGAAGAGAAAGTACCCCAAGGGCCTCAGGGAGCAGGTGGACAAGGCCGTCAGCATGATCGAGGCGGAGATGGGCGCCAGGTTCGGCGACGTCAACGATCCCCTCCTCCTCTCGGTCCGTTCGGGCGCCCGGGCCAGCATGCCGGGCATGATGGAAACAGTCCTCAACGTCGGTCTCACTTCGAAGACTATCCCCGGGATGGTGGCCAGGACCGGCAACGAGAGGTTCGTGTACGACGCGTACCGCAGGCTCATCACCATGTACAGCGACGTTGTCATGGAAAAAGCTCTCGGGATCGAAGCGGACGAAGGGAAAGGGATCCGCGAACAGCTCGAACACATGCTGGAGGCGCTCAAGAAGAGGAAAAAATACCTCAACGATACCGACCTGACCGCCGATGACCTGAAAAAACTTTGTGAGCAGTACAAGGCAAAGATCAAGAGCGTTCTGGGCAAGGAGTTCCCGGACAGCCCCAGGGACCAGCTCTGGGGCGGTATCGGGGCTGTTTTCCTCTCCTGGAACGGTAAACGTGCCATCTCATACCGGCTCATCGAGGGGATCCCGGACGAATGGGGCACCGCCGTCAACGTACAGGCCATGGTCTTCGGCAACATGGGTGACGATTCCGCCACCGGCGTGGCCTTTACCAGGAACCCGGCAACGGGTGAAAACCAGTTCTACGGCGAGTGGCTGGTAAATGCCCAGGGCGAGGACGTCGTGGCCGGCCTCAGGACCCCCAACGCGCTGAACAGCTGGTCCATGACCGACACCAACCGGGACCTTCCCAGCCTCGAAGTAGCCATGCCCAGGAACTACAGGGCGCTGGACAGGATCCGGAAAAAGCTGGAGCGGCATTACAGGGACATGCAGGACATCGAGTTCACCATCCAGGAGGGTCGCCTTTGGATGCTCCAGACGCGTGTCGGGAAGAGGAACGGCCCCGCCGCCCTCAAGATGGCCGTGGACATGGTGAACGAGCGCCTCATCAACAAGAAAGCCGCCATCATGAGGGTCCGGCCCAGCCAGCTTGACGAGCTTCTCCACCCCATGGTGGACCCGGCGAAGGAGGGGGGCTTCAAGGTCGTTGCCCGGGGCCTCCCCGCAGGTCCCGGGGGCGCCACCGGGCAGATCGTGCTCACCTCCGACAAGGCCGAGGAGTGGGGTTCCAAGGGAAAGAAAGTCATCCTGGTCCGCAACGAGACGAGCCCCGAGGATGTCCACGGGATGCACGCGGCCGAGGGGATCCTGACAGCCAAGGGAGGGATGACCTCCCATGCGGCCCTTGTGGCCAGGGGATGGGGCAAGTGCTGCATCGTAGGGTGCAGCGCTCTTGATATCAACGTGGGCAAGGGGACCGTCACCGTGGACGGCAAGGTATTCAGGGAAGGGGACGTCATCACGCTCAACGGGACCAGAGGCCTGTTCTACGAGGGTGTACTGCCCCTCATCGTCATCGATCCCGAGAAGAACAAGTATCTAAAAACGTTCCTGGGGTGGTGCGACGAAACACGGAAACTGGGTATCCGAACCAACGCGGACAGCCCGGCCGACGCCGCTCAGGCCAGGCGATTCGGGGCCGAGGGGATCGGTCTCGTCCGGACCGAGCACATGTTCTTCGGAGACAACAGGATCAAGGCCATGAGGGAGATGATCCTCTCCGAAACAGAGACCGACCGGCGCAAGGCGATCAACAAACTGCTGCCCTATCAGAAAAAGGATTTCAAGGGGATCCTCAAGGCAATGGAGGGGCTCCCCGTGACCATCCGCCTCCTGGATCCGCCGCTCCACGAGTTCATGCCCCAGGAGGAGAAGCTCATCAAGGAGCTGGCAAAGTCCATGGGCAAGAAGGTCGAGGCTGTCAAGGCCCGCATCGACCAGCTTCACGAGTCGAACCCCATGCTGGGCCACCGCGGGTGCCGCCTCGGGATCTCGTACCCCGAGATCACCTACATGCAGGCGAGGGCTATCCTGGAGGCCACGGCCGAGCTTCGCAAGGAGAAGGTCAAGGCCATGCCCGAGATCATGGTGCCGCTGGTGGGCCACGTGGATGAACTCAAGGACCAGAAGGCGATCATTCTGCAGGCCTGCGAGGACGTCAAGGCCAAGTACAGGATCCGGAACCTGGACTTTACCATCGGGACCATGATCGAGGTCCCCAGGGCGGCCCTCACAGCCGACGAGATCGCTGTCGAGGCCGAGTTCTTCTCCTTCGGCACCAACGACCTGACCCAGATGGGATGCGGTTTCTCAAGGGACGACGCGGGATATTTCCTGCCCATGTACGTGGAGAAGGGGATCTACGGGAAAGATCCATTCGAGAGCCTGGACCAGTCGGGCATCGGTCAGCTGGTGGCCATGGGCGTGAACAAGGGCCGCCAGACCCGCAAGGATCTGAAGATCGGCATCTGCGGCGAGCACGGCGGCGATCCGGATTCCATCCATTTCTGCCACAAAGTGGGGCTGGATTACGTTTCCTGCAGCCCGTTCCGGGTGCCCATCGCGAGGCTGTCAGCGGCGCAGGCTGCGCTCGAAAATTGAGGAGTCTCAATTTTGACAGGGTCGCAAAAAGTCCAATTCGGGACTTTTTGCTCCACGGAAAGGGAAAAGCGTCGTTTTCCCTTTCCTCA
>JARGFV010000099.1 GCA_029210545.1 bacterium | reverse complement strand
TTTAGTATTCCGCACAAGCGAACGACTCAGCAACGCCGCCGGAACGGAAAAGAACCTCGTGAATAGTCCGGGCTAGACTCCAGACCCTGTTTTCCTCCAGACCATTGTTACATAATCTTCCATCATCCGGTTGGTCACCAATGTAAGACCCAGCTTCCGGAAGCTGGTGCGGATATCCGTCATGTGCTCAAAAGCGATGCCGGAAAGGATCAGTCTCCCGTCCTCTGCCAGTCGTCCGGCCAGATCCCTGGCCAGATCGAGGATGATGTCCCCGTAGATATTGGCCAGGATGAGGTCAAAGTGGGCGCTCTCACCCAGGGCTTCCCCCTTCAAGGCTGCCATCGTCCCGCAGTAAACGCTCAACCGGTCGTGCACTCCGTTGAGACGGGCGTTGCCCGCGCATGCGGAGGACGCATCCGGCTCGACGTCGAAGGCAGTCGCGTAGCGGGCACCCAGAAGAAGGGCCGCAATGGAAAGGATCCCCGTCCCGCATCCCACGTCCAGGACCGTCAAACCCTGGAGGGGCGCCAGGGTCTCGAGCTCCTCGAGGCAGCTCACAGTGGTCTCGTGGAGACCGGACCCGAAGGCCCGGGCCGTTCCCAGGTAAAGGGGGATCCGTTCCTCCACCGGATCGCATCGGTCCGATGAACAGATCATCAGGCGCTGCCCGATCCTGAGAGGTTGCCTTGAGGCGTTGCTCAAAATAGCCGGTCCAGGTTCGATGTCAGGCTGCGGTACTCTTTCTTTTGAAAAGCCAGGTCACCAAGGTGACGTCGAGGAAAGAAAACAGGGAGCGGCCGCAACCAGTTTTCTATTTCCAGAGAAGATAAAAAAACCTTAATGCCCATTGGTCACGCCTCTGGCGTGACCCAGGCCGGGCCGGTGGCAATGGATCAGCTTTTCCTGCGTGTTTTCGCGAAAAAACCGGAAAGAACCTGTGTGACCTTGGCAGTAGCGCAGCTGGGGCAGGCGGCCTTTCCCTCCTCCAGCTCGGTGATCTTCATGGTAAGGGTAAAGACTTTTTTACACCCCTGGCATCTGAACTCGTATGTGGGCATCTGAAACCTCCCCTGCCGCTTAAAATGTCTCGAAGAGACTTTTTCACGGTCTATCAACGTTGATGAACTCGCAAAAAGTCCATCAACGCGCCCCGCGCGGGGCGCCCAAATCAATGACTCACCCCGTAAGTCATTGATTTGTAAGGAAAGGGAAAACGACGCTTTTCCCTTTCCGTGGAGCGAAAAGTCCCGGATTGGACTTTTTGCGAATCTATCAACGTTTTTGAATATAAGGATAACCGCACTTCAGTTCACCTGCAACTACAACTGCCCCTCAAAATGAGCCTACCCGTGATCATACCCATTGCCATTTCGGGTATTCATGTGGTGGAATAGCAGCGTGCCGAGGTTTCCCGACACGCTGCAGGGGAAACATCAGCGAACTGCCTTTGGGGGATGCTCCATTGCCAGGGGAAAAAACCGGGAACAAGGATTGCCAGGCCCGCTGCGTTACCGACAGGGAGCAGTTCCGCTCCCTCCTGGGGAACCTTCCCCTGCCCGCTTTCGTCGTCGACATCAGCTCCGGTGACCCGCTCCGGTACACCATCCTCGCCGCCAACAAGGCTGCCAGTGGCCTTTACGGCTGCAGGGCAAAAGATCTCCCCGGGATGGCTCTCGCCCAACTGTGGCTGGAAGAGGATCTTGACCGGTATTCGCGCGAAATGGGGGAATGGATCGAAAACGGTGCCGTTTCCTTCAGCACGTCTTCGCCCCTCCGGCACCGGAAGAAGGACGGTTCCGTTATTCATGCTGACATCTCCTCCAACAGGATTCTTTTCGAGGGGAAGGAGGCCGGTGTCGTCATCGTCAACGACGTTACCGGGACGGTGCTGGCCAGTGACCTGTTGTCGGGGTCCGAAGAGAGGGAAAGGCTTCGGCTCTTCTCCGCGGCGTTGGAAGAAGCAGCCGAAGGGATCCAGCTCGTCGATCTGGAAGGCCGCGTCATCTATTCCAACCGGGCAGTCGAGAAGATCTACGGTTTTACCCCCCGGGAGTTTGAGGGACGTCATGTCAACGAACTCAACGCGGATCCCGAATTTGCCGGGCGGCACATCCTTCCGGCCATCATGGATACGGGCCACTGGTCCGGGGAACTCGAGGTCAGGCACAGGGACGGGCACCACTTCCCCATCGCCCTGAGCACATCCATGGTCGTGGGGGAGGGGGGCGAACCTATTGCCACGGTGGGCGTGATCCGGGATATCACAGAGCAGAGGCTCTACCAGGAAAAACTCAAGCAGGGGGAAGCCCAGTACAGGAGCATGTTCGAATCCCAGGCAGACGCGGTCATGATCTTCAACGGGGAATGCCGGATCGTGGACGTCAACCCGGCTGCCTGCCGGATGTACGGCTATTCGAGGGAGGAAATGGTGGGCATCAGTTGCACAGAGTTCATTTCCCCTGATTCCCATCACCTCTTTCAGGAGGCTCAACGTCTGGTTGCGCAGGGCGAGGTGTTTCACGGCGAGTCCCTGGACCTGAAAAAAAGGGGGACCTTTTTTCCCACGGACCTGAGGATCGCACCCTTCCTCTATAATGGCAGGCACCACGCCCTGGTAGTCGCCAGGGACATGTCGGAGATCAGGGACGCGCAGGAGGCGCTCAAGACCAGCGAGCAGTTCCTTTCCGCGATCTTCAACAACGTGCGGGCCGGGATCATGGTCATCGACCCTGACGAACACAAGATTGCCAACATCAACATCAAGGCAGCAGAGATGATCGGACTTCCCAGGGAAGATATTGTCGGCCGCACGTGCCACGAGTTCATCTGCCCGGTCGAGATCGGAAAATGTCCCATAACCGATCTGCGCGAAGTGGTGGACAACTCGGAACGTGTCCTCGTCAAGGCCGACGGCACAAAAGTCCCCATTTTGAAGACGGTGGTTTCGGTGAACCTTCAGGAAAAACCGATGCTGGTGGAAAGCTTTGTGGACATATCAGACCTCAAGGCGGTGGGGACCGAACTCAGGGTTCGGGATGATGCCATCAGGGCGTCCATCAGCGGGTTTGCCCTGGCCGACCTGGAGGGGAGGCTGACCTACGTGAACCAGGCTTTTTTGGACATGTGGGGATATGAGGAGGAAGGGGAAGTGGCGGGAGAGTCCATGATGGACTTCTGGGCCAGCCGTGAGGAGGCGGCTCGCGTGGTCAAGGCCATTGACAAGACCGGCAGGTGGTCCGGTGAGATAACGGCAAGGCGTAAGGACGATTCCGTTTTTTACGCCCAGTTTACCGCCAACATGGTCGTCGGCGAGGATGGCCAGACCCGGATGATGATCGGGTCGTTCATCGACGTGACACACCGCAAGAGGTTCGAAGAGGCCCTGAGGCAGAGCGAGGAACTGTTCAGGACCATCTTCCAGGCAAGTCCGGATGCGGTGAGCATCAACCGGATGGAAGACGGTGTCTACATGGAGATCAACGACGGGTTCACTGCGCTCACCGGCTACACACCGGACGATGTTGTAGGGGTGCCCCTGGGCAGTGTCGGCCTCTGGATCGATCAGGATAAGCTGGCCCGGTTGATCGGGACCCTCAAGAAAAAAGGCCGGGTCAGCAACTTCGAAGCCGGTTTTCGTCTCAAGGACGGCCGCGTCAGGACAGGGCTGCTCTCGGCCCACGTAGTCACCATGGACGGCAAACCTCACGTCGTTTCTGTAACAAGGGACATAGAGGACCTCAAACAGGCGGAATATACCCTCAAGCATGCCCTGATGAACCTCGAGGGGAAGAACAGGGAACTCGAGGCGTTCGTGTATACGGCCGCCCACGACCTGAGAACACCCATTATCAGCGTTCTGGGCTTTATCGATCTCCTCAGGTGCGAACTGGCGGGTATGCTTGAAAAGGAACACACTTACATGCTGGGCCGGATCGACGCCAATGTCCGGCACTTTGACAACCTTCTTCGCGATCTCCTGGATTACTCCCAGACCGGGATCGCGGAGGGAGAACACAAACCTATGGACGTCAGGGATCTTGTGGAGCGGATCCTGGAAGAAGAGAACATCGACGGAATGCAGCCGAAGCCGTTGGTAACCATCCAGGGCAAGATGCCCATGGTCGACATGTCGCAAACAAGGGCTTACCAGGTGTTTAAGAACCTCCTGTCTAACAGCTTGAAGTTCGGCAGGGAAGGCCGTCCCCTCGAGGTCGAGGTTGGAACGGCCACCGATCACAAAGGGCTGGTGCCGGAAGGGCACCAACTTTTCTATGTCCGGGATAACGGGATCGGGATCGAGAAGAAGTTCCACGATGCCATTTTCGGGCTGTTCACCCGTTCGCCAAAGAGCTCAACGGAAGGAACGGGAGTCGGCCTTGCCATCGTCAAGCGCGTCGTGGAGAGTGAAGGGGGTATCCTGCGTCTCGATTCAGCCAGGGGGAAGGGGGCAACCTTCTATTTCTCCCTGCCGGTGGTTTAAGGCTGATCTCAGATCCCAGATCTCAGGTCTCAAATTTGATGACTTTTTTGTGAACAGTAATGTCCCCGGTCCATAACTCACATGGGCGCAAGGGAAAAGGCTGATGGGGCGGGGACAATCCAGTTCCCGAGTCGGCCATGAAATGGAGGGTGCGGGATGAGAAGAGCAGTTGTATCAACGGTGGTTTTTGGGGCAGCTGTCATGGTGGCGGCCACGGCATTCGGGTGGGGGTTCGGCACCCATGCCTACGTCGCCGGCGAGATCGGCAAGCGGGGAGGTGACCCGAACCTCAACGAGGTCTACGGGTCAACTCTTCCCGATCTTTTCAACTACGCTTTCGAGGCGGACTGCGACTACGACGCCCTGTACGCCGTGACCCACGACACCGATTTCATGGACGTGTACGACACGAAGAACAGGGGGCTCGAGAAATGGATCGCGGCGGGGGTGGTTATGCACAACCAGCCATTCGGGATCGACCATACGGCGCATATTATGAGCGCCGTTAACGGCTGGCCCGGAGGTTACGTCAACCTCAAAGCGGAAGTCATGAATGCCTATCTCATTAGTCCCGGGATCCCGGGAGTTTATCCGCTGCAGGACGTCCTGCTGAGCATGGGGATCGTTCCGGACCCGGACACGGTCCATCAGCTCTACCACACCATCATCGAGTACTCGGCTGACCTGCTTCTCAAGGAGGCTGCTCCGTGGGTCGGTCCGACACTTCTGGCCTCGGCAAATTTCTGGTCCTATGACGAGCCGTTCCCCCTGGTGCTCGCGGACGCCTTTGCCAACGAGGTTGCGGGGGTTTGCGGACCCGGTATCGGTGATCCTGAGGTATTTATCGCAACGACGGAGATCTTTCACAGGAATGTAGTGACCAATGAGGCTTTACTGCTCACCATTGCAGATCCCGGGGAGGCGTTGTGGGCCACGGCGTTACACCTGGCAACCTTCGGGATGGGGTACCTGGGCATGCCCTATGATCCAACGGATCCTTACAGCCAGGCGATCCACGACCAGTTCGCAGCCCTGAGCAGTGGCTACATGCAGGTGGCGATGGGTTATTTTCTGGGTGACTATTTCGCGGAGCTCGACGCGACGGTGGACCTGGTCCAGCAGAACATGGTGGACTACGGGGTGATCAGGAAGTAAGCGCCGCCGGAGGGGGGGAGAGGGTTGGAGTGAGGGGAGGAGCCTCGGCTCAACGCTCCCTCGGTTTAATACTTAGGGAAATCCCCCGGCTTTGCCGGGGGTACATGACTCCGGCGTGGGCGTTGCAGCGTTATGGGTCTTGGCGCAGATCCAGGCGGTAGACCCGGGAGCGGCGAAACCAGACCCGTTCGAACTTTGACCAGATGCCCGTGACGGTGGTGTTTTCCTCCAGCTCCCTGTTCGTTTCCATGTATCGGATGCCGCGTCGGCGGAGCGTGTCGTACATTTCGATGGCGCTGATCGCGATGATAAGGCCGGATGGCTCACCGGGCTTGACGCCTGCGAGGAGAAAATCCATGGTCTCCGGCTTACGGTACTCCCTTAGTATGTGCAGCAGGCCGAAGGGGAGGAGCCGTCCGTTGGCCCTCTTGAAGCTGCGACTGAGGTTTGGCATCCCGATAAAGAACCCTACCAGCTCTCCCTGCCTGGAGAATGTCAACTTGACGTATTTCGGATCCAGAAATCCGAAATACTTTTTCGTGTAGAAATCGGTCTGCTTCCTGGACAGAGGTGTAACCCCGTACAGCGGCTCGAAACAGGTTTCCAGCAAATCCCAGAAGGCATCGGCGTGGGAGAGGAGTTCCTTGCGGTTTTTACAGGTAACCACCTTGTAGTCCTCGTTGCCGGCGTAACGCCTGCGAAACCTCTCGAGCAGCGAAGATTCCCGCGGGATCCGGGATCGGAATTCCACGTAGTCGGCGTCCTTTTCAAACCCGTAATTTTCGATGAGTTTCTGGTAGTAGGGATGGTTGTAGCTTCCGCTGATGGTCGGCAGATGATCAAATCCTTCGACCAGGAGCCCTTCGACATCGAGGTCCGTGAAGCCCTGAGGGCCGCTCATCTCGGCACAGCCCGCTTCGCGAAACCAGTCCTTGAGACTGTCCAGCAGCAGATCGGCCACCCGCTGATCGTCGACGCACTCGAACCAGCCGAACCGGCCGCGCTTGAAGCCGAGCTTCGCTGATTCAAGGCTGTTGACGATGCCGCAGACTCTCCCGAGGGGTCTCTGGTTGTCGACGGCCAGCAGCAGCCTTACGTCCGATATCTCGAAGGCCGGGTTCTTGCGCCGGTCGAAGTAAGCGAGCTCGTCGGAGAAAAGCTGTGGGACATGGTATGGATCACCCTCGTAGAGCCCGCAGGGCAGCTTGACCCAGCGTTTCAGGTCGGCCCGGTTTGCAACTTGTAGCACCTGGATACTCATGGGTGTCTGCCTCACAGTTTCAGGTTCTGGAAGGTTCCCCTGAAAAGGAAACATCCGATGACGGAGTATGTGTTTCAATATCCAGATCCGGAAGTCCTTTCCAGGGGATAACACTCACGCCTTCCTGGACGTGGGCCTTGGCTCCTCCATAGACGAGCAGGCAGTTTCTCGTTTCCGCATAAATACGACGGTAATACTCGATCCCCGAAAAGAAGCTGCCAGATATGGTCTGACCAGCTTTCACTTCCACGAGGTCCAGGGATGTACCGTAATCCAGCAAAATGTCTACTTCCTTGCCTTTGCGGTCCCTCAGGAAATAGAGGTTGTCATCTCTTCCCCTGTTGAACCGGCTCTTGATAAGTTCCGAAAGGACAAGGTTTTCGAAGAGGGCACCTTTCAGATGGTGGGCCGAGACGTGGTCCACCTTTTGAATACCAAGCAGGTACGACGCCAGCCCTGTGTCGATGAAGTACATCTTGGGTGTCTTCACCAGCCTCTTTCCGAGGTTCCGGTAGTAGGGTGGGAGCAGCTTGATGATGTAGCTCGCTTCCAGGATCGAAAGCCACTGTTTCACGGTGTTGTGGGCCACCCCACAGTCGTTGCCCAGTGAAGACAGGTTCACCAGTTGTCCGCACCTGGCGGCGCAGAGCTTCATAAATATCTCGAAACCAGACAGGTCCCTGACGTTGATCAGCTGGCGCAGGTCCCGCTCCACGTAGGTGGCAAAGTAAAAGGCGAGAGCCTCCCTGGGGTCGAGTTTCCTGTCGAATATCCGGGGATAGGAGCCGGAGTAAATGGCCTCGTCCATGGAAAGGGGGGCCGGTCGCAGTTTGCGGATCTCCGCAAGGGAAAATGGCAGCAGTCTTGCGATGGCCGTACGGCCAGCCAGGGATTGGCTGACGGTTTGAAGGAGTTCGAAATTCTGGCTGCCTGTGACCACGAAATGGCCCGGTCGCTGCCGTTCATCCACGATGCCCTGTATGTACGAGAGCAGGTCGGGTGCGCGCTGGATCTCGTCGAGCACGGCGCCGTCGGGAAATCGCACCAGGAAACCTCGCGGGTCGTTGAGGGCGAACTCCCTCTCCTCCGGGTCCTCGAGGGAGGCGTAGGGCATCTCAGGGAAAACCATTTTGCACAGGGTCGTTTTCCCGGACTGGCGCGGACCGGTGATGGTCACCACCGGGTACTCCCTGGCGTACCGTCTTACGGTATCCTCGATCTCCCTGCGGATCATGGTGAAACCATAATTGATGTGGTGCTGATTGTCAATACAATCTACAAATAGCACCGAAAAGGGGTTCCTGAGTGTTAACCGCCCTGACATAGGGGCGCATTTCCCCACATATATACGAACAAATACTACTGACTTCACATGATCGGTATCCAGAAGTATGCAAGCTGATCCTTGTCATCATCCAGCGCAACTTGTAATTCCCAAGTCCCCACAGTCAGGTTGTCAGTGGAGAGATAATAAATGTTCTGATCCTCAGTCGGAGCATACCGGAAAATATGGCCCTAATTAGTTGTGCCTGAAAAATTCATAACTAGTTGAATTTATTGGTTTATTTATTGATTTAGTGCTGTTAAAATCACCATAAATAGTTATTGGACCCCTAAAACAAGGTGATTTTATGAAGCCAAAAGCTCCGAATCATAACAATCAGGACGACCTTTTTCGGTCGCGACTCGACCACATTCTAAATCGTAAGCATCCGCTGTTTGTGCTTGCTGATCAAATAGACTGGTCGACCTTTGATAACAAGTTTGGCAGCCTTTACTCCGAGAACAAAGGGCGCCCCGGAAAGCCGACGCGCTTAATGGTCGGCCTGCATTACCTGAAACACGCCTTCGATGAAAGCGACGAATCTGTTGTTGCTCGATTGCTGGAAAATGGTTATTGGCAATATTTTTGTGGTTTCGAATTTTTCATTCATGACCTGCCTGTGGATCCAACCTCCATGACGCGTTGGCGGCAACGGATAGGTCCGAAGAATGTGGAGCAGCTACTGAGTGAGACTCTTGAAACAGCCAAGCGGGAAAAGCATCTGACCAGGCAGCATATGAAGCGTGTCAATGTCGATACCACGGTTCAGGAGAAGGCCATT
>JARGFV010000098.1 GCA_029210545.1 bacterium | reverse complement strand
AATGGATTGGGTGGTGTAGCTCAAACAGAGGAATTGCCCGAACTGGGATACAGAAGATACCAAAAACAGGTACTTAACGAGGCAGCGGTGTTGAGGCCGCTGCCTCGTTATGCAAACAGCCCAGAGAAAACCAGCGTGGAACGGTATCCAGTCTGGTCTAATAAGCTGCGGTTTGATTTGCTCAGAAGCCCAACTTTTCTCTTTTCACCAAAGGTACCCCTATAAGGTACCCCTATGGGGTCAGTTCCAGCCGTCGCTCTTTGAGCTATGGCTTGGCAAGCTCGCCTCTCACACACTTAAGCCCCATGCACCCCCGGGTGTAAGCCTTATCGGTGCCAAAAATCACCAGAAGTTCGATCTCATGAATCCTGGTTGCAAAGGTTCTTCCATATTCCCCCTCCTTCCTCCTTCCTCCTTCCTTCTCCCTTTCCTTACCATTTCAGTTGACATTAGAACTCCCGGTGCTATATTCCTACGGGAGCCAGGAAAATGATCAAACTGACACAGACATTTTTTGTACTTTGGAGAGTAAACAAACAAAAAATGTATAGGAAGAGCCTTCACATACTGGTGATCGCCGTCCTCGCCCTGAACCTCATGGGCGCCTGGGCGTTTGCGTCCATCACCGACTGCGGCATGGATTGCTGCATGCCGGGAGAGTGGGCCGCCGGCGGTACCGCCTCATACGAGGCGCCTTCCTGCTGCGACATATCCGGCGTCACCTGCGGCTTCGAAGCCGGAGCCGCGGACGAACTGTTCGACGAAGCAATCTGCTGCTTCAATTCAGCCGGCAGCCACCAGCTGTCAGCTGTAACTGTTGCCTCTACTGAAGATGCCTTTGTCGACACAGATCTACGCACACACGCACGCACACTCCACGTTGCACAACCCCCTCCCCCAGAAGCACCCCTCTACCTTTCCAACGCAACGTTTTTGTGTTGAATCTACCCGCCTGACGGCGGAGTGCCAGGCGCCAGGTGCCAGGTACCATGTATAGCTGCGCTTAAACGCCCGCCTTCCGCCTGATCCCTGCACTACCCGTTCGCTTAAAAACATATTATCGATTGAAATTATACAGGACCTTGGACCCTGGATTTTGGGCCTTGGATCCTGGATCCGTAAAAGGAGAAAAAATGTCCAAGAAAACCTCAAAAGACAAGAAAGCCGCCGTCCTGCAGAGCAGGAAGAGCAAGGCTCCCATGTTCATCACCCTCATCGTCGCGGCCGCCCTGGCCGGCGGCGGCATGTTCCTCCTCGGCGGGAAGAAAGAAGCCGGCCCAGTGGCCGCTACCGCCGCGGTGAAAAGCACCGGCGCTTCTGAATTTTCCTACCCCGTGAGCGATTTCAATGACGGCAAGGCCAGGTACTACTCCTTCAAGTCCCCCAAGGGCCTGGATATCCGGTACTTCATCATGAAGAGCTCCGACGGCGTCATCAGGGCCGCCTTCGACGCCTGTGACACCTGCTGGGCAGCGGGTAAAGGGTACCGCCAGGAAGGCGACGTCATGGTGTGCAACAACTGCGGCCTCAGGTTCCCTTCCGTGAAGATCAACGAGGTCAAGGGCGGATGCAACCCGTCACCTCTGACCCGCACCGTCGCCGGCGGCAACGTGATCATCAAGGTCAGGGACATCATCGAGCAGGGGTCCTTCTACTTCAACTTCAACAGGAGCTGAGACATGAATCTGACAGATATAGCGCTTCTTAACCTGAGGCGCAGGAAGGCCAAGGCGGCCTTCCTGCTGGCCGGCCTGCTCATCGGGGTCATCACCGTTGTGGCCCTCATGAGCCTGGTCGACGCCATGCGCACGGACATCACCGACAAGCTGGACAAGTTCGGCGCCAACATCCTCATCGTCCCGAAAACGGAGAACCTGTCCCTCACCTACGGCGGACTCGCCCTGGGAGGCGTCTCCTTCGAGATGGAAGAGATCCACATGAGCCAGCTCGAAAAGATCCGCACCATCACAAACGCCGCCAACGTCGCCGCCGTGGGCCCCGTGGCCCTGGGGGTGGTGGAGGTGAGCGGTAAAAAAGTCCTGCTTTCAGGGGTCGATTTCGAAGCAACCGCCATCCTCAAACCCTGGTGGAACATCCAGGGCGACCTGCCGGCAGGCGACCAGGTCCTCCTCGGCAGCGAAGCGGCAAAGAGCCTGGGGCTCAACATCGGAGACACCTTTAACGCAAACGGCCGGGAGCTCACCGTGATCGGCGCCTTAGACGGCACCGGCTCACAGGACGATCAGATCATCTTCACCCCCCTGGCCACGGCCCAGTTAATGCTGGGCATGGAAGACCGCGTTTCCATGGCTGAAGTGGCGGCTCTTTGCAAGGACTGTCCCATCGAGGAAATGGTGCGTCAGATCTCGGAGGTGGTTCCTGGCGGAAAGGTCATGGGCGTCCAGTCCGTGGTGAAAGGCCGCATGGAAACGCTGGCCCAGTTCAGGAAGCTGACCCTCGGCGTATCTTCCGTGGTGATCCTGGTGGGGAGCCTGGTGGTGCTCGTCACCATGATGGGCAGCGTCCGCGAGAGGACCCGCGAGATCGGCATCTTCAGGGCCATCGGCTACCGGCGCAGCCACATCATCCGCATCGTGCTGCTGGAAGCCGCCCTCGTGTCGGCCCTGGCCGGCATCCTCGGGTACTTTGGAGGCCTTGGGACCACCATCGCCGCCCTGCCCTTCTTCACCGAGAGCGTGGACATCGCAGTTCCCTTCGACCCCATCATGGCCGGCGGCGCCGTGGTCATGTCGATCCTGCTCGGCCTCATCGCCAGCACCTACCCGGCTCTGCTCGCGGCCAAACTGGACCCCAACGACGCGCTCAGGGCGCTGTAAGGAGATGACCATGGGTTACATAAAAGCAGACAACCTTGTGAAGCACTACGGCACCGGCGACGCCCTCGTTCAGGCGGTCCGGGGCATCAGTTTCGAGATAGAGGAAAGCGAGTTCGTTGCCGTCATGGGCGAATCAGGATCCGGGAAATCAACCCTCCTGGCCATGATGGGCGCCCTCAACACGCCCACCAGCGGCCTTTTCACCGTTGACGACATCGACATCTACAACCTGTCGAGGGACCAGCGAGCAGATTTCAGGCGAGAATACCTCGGGTTCGTATTCCAGAGTTTCAACCTCATACCGTACCTGACACTGGCCGAGAACGTCATGCTGCCCCTCGTCACCATCAAGGCCCCCAAAAAGGAGAAGAGACGGATGGCCGAAGAGGCCCTGGCCCGCGTGGGCCTGAAAGGCAAGGAGTACCGTCTTCCCAGCCAGGTTTCCGGCGGGGAGGCCGAGCGCGTCGCCGTGGCGAGAGCCATCGTCAACGAGCCTCCCATACTCCTCGCCGACGAACCCACCGGCAACCTGGATTCCAGGACCAGCGGCGACATCATGGGGCTATTGAACAAACTGAACGCCGAGGGCATGACCATCATCATGGTCACCCACAGCATGGAAAGCGCACGCAACGCGCGCCGGATCCTCATGATCGCCGACGGACACCTGGTGGAAGAGGAAAGGATCATCAGTGAAACGGTAACGGTGAAGTCGGCTGCGGCTCAGGCCACAGCTTGATAGCAGTGCAGACACGGGGACGCGAAGACGCGGGGACGCGGAGGACAAACAGCACGGAAGGACATATTGGCATACACCTGTGAGTCTCACCGTTTCGCCGTGTCCCCCCGTTGCCGCGTCTATGGGGAAAGTTCAATCACATCCTGCGTTGACAAGTCGGCCCGAATGTTCTAGATTTTCGAGTTCCGTTTGGGGAGTCGTCTAATGGTAGGACAGCGGATTCTGGTTCCGTATGTGAGGGTTCAACTCCTTCCTCCCCAGCCAGAATAGGCCCCATCGTCTAATGGTTAGGACGCCAGCCTCTCACGTTGGTAGTCCGGGTTCGAATCCCGGTGGGGTCACCACTCGACGCATAACAAAACCGCCCTCTTTGATGATGGCGGTTTTGTTATTTGCTCGTGGCAGGCTCCAATTCGAAAGGCGAACGCCTCGAGCAAGCGGCGAGTGGCCCTGAGCAAGGCACCATCAGCACATGTGCCGTGTCGAATGGGCTCGCCCTTTATTTTCAGGCGTCTGTTTTTAGAGTTCCACGTTCCGAGTTCCGGGTTTTAATTTCAAACCTCAAACGTCAGGCTCCAAATGCACGTTTTCCCCTGCACTCCGGACTCTGGACTCTGGACCGCAATTCGCATGTGGCTGATGTCATGTGGCTGATTGACACAAGGCTGCATCTCCCCTACACTTAGTTTGTTTCGCAAAAATAAAATATTGCAAAGGAAATCCTCATACAGTGACAGACCACGACCAACAAGCAAAAGAACCCGTCTCCCACGCACCCACGCACTCACGCACCCACGCACTGTCCTTTTCATCCCTCGACCTGCCTGCACCGGTCATGGCGGGCATCAGGGACGCCGGTTTTGAATCCATGACCCCGGTCCAGGAAGAAGCCATGCCGATTGCCCTCACCGGAGTCGACGTGTGCGCCCAGGCCCAGACCGGTACGGGCAAGACCGCGACCTTCCTCATTACCCTTTTTACGCGGATCCTCGCCGATCCACCCGAAAAAGAACGGAAAAAGCCTCTTGCTCTTGTCCTCTCCCCAACCCGCGAACTGGCTCTCCAGATCCACCGGGAGGGTGAACTGCTGGGTAAGCATACGGGCATCCGGTTGGCGGCCATTTACGGCGGGGAAGGGTTCAACCGCCAGGAGAGCCAGCTTACGGCCGGGACCGATATCGTCATCGGGACGCCGGGCCGACTTCTGGATTTCATGCGGCGCGGGATCCTGGACATTGGCCAGATCCGTTTCCTGGTCATCGACGAGGCGGACAGGATGCTGGACCTGGGGTTCTGGGACGAACTGAGGAACATTTTCCGACGTCTGCCCCCTGCCAGGGACCGGCAGTCCCTCCTCTTTTCAGCCACCCTGGACCGCCGGACCCGTTCCATCGCCAGAGATTTCATGAACCGGCCCAGGGATGTGGAAATTACACCGGAGAAACTGGCGGCCGAGGGGATCACCCAGGCCGTCTACCATGTGGACCGGGACATGAAGTTCCCGCTCCTGCTGGGGATCCTCGGGAAAGAGGATGTCCCCAAGGGTCTTATCTTCACCAACATGAAGATCACCGCAAGCTGGCTTGTCCGTAAGCTCAAGGACCACGGTTATGAGGATGTGGGACTCCTCACCGGAGACCTGAGACAATCGGCCCGGAACCGGGTCCTGGAACGTTTCAAACTGGGCAAACTGCCTCTCCTCATCGCCTCGGACGTGGCGTCCAGGGGCCTGCACATCGACGACGTCACACACATCATCAACTACGATGTGCCCCAGGACCCCGAAGATTATGTCCACCGTATCGGGCGAACCGCCAGGGCCGGGAAGCTCGGCCGCGCATATACACTGGCCTGCGACCAGTACGTTTACACCCTGCCGGCCATTGAGGAGCTTCTGGCCGACCGCATCCCCTCCAGGATCCCTTTCGACGAGGATTTCGGCCAGGACAAGACCCCCGAGTTCACCGTGCGAAAGATGATGGCCCTCGAGAGGGAGGAAACGCGGAAAAAGCAGGCAAAGCACGGACGTACCGCGCCCGGTACCGGCGGCCGGGGTTCCCGCTCCTTGCGACCGCCACGGCGAGGCACGAGCGGATCACCTGCGCGATCCGGATCACGGCCGAAGAGGTAAACCGGTATCTGAAAGACAAGAAGCTGACTCGCTTCGCTCGGGTTTCAAATTCCAGGTTTAACCCGATACTCCGCACAGTCCTGAGCCTGTGGTTCGGCAGGCTCACCACCCTGAGCTTATCCCGCACTTCTCACCAGCCTTCTACTGCGCCTCTTCTTCCCCCTTCTCCATTATTTATTTCCCCCCCCTTTTTATCCTTTTCTATCCCTGTCTATTTTATGTAAGATGCCTCCATGAAACGGACATCATTCAGGATCCATTTCTCTCTCATCGCCCTCACTGTCTTACTGCTCACAGCCAATTGCGCCCCCATGCAGCCGGCGCCGCCCCTCTGGGGCCCGGACGCTTACAAGACCGTGCTGGTCCTGCCTATCCGCATGACCATCGGGACCGGCCGGCCGCCTTTCACGTCCGAAGATACCGACCTTTCCAACGACATGGGCGGCAAGATGCAGGAAGCGCTTGCCATTGCCATGCGCGCCAAGGGGTACGATGTCCTGGCTCCCCTTGACTCGACGGAACGGCTCATGGACGAAGACGACCTGTCGGACGCCTTCGGTGTGCTGGCCGCCGCCCACGGGTACATGGACGACAGCGGCAAGGCAGACTGGGAGGAGGCTATGGACGGGGCGGCCCTCATCGGCCGGAAACTGGGTGCTGACCTCCTGATCCTGGGCCGGGGCCGGGGTGAGTACCACAGCGGCGGGGAGAACCTGGTCCAGGGAGTCCTTACCGGGCTCCTTTCCAAGGGCAGGGAGCAGTATAACGCCCCCCCTTCCTTCCTGACGATAGACGCCTCGTTCATCGACCCCGCCGCCCGCCGTCGGATAGCCCGTTTTCCGAGCCGCCAGCTGCCCTACGAGGATGACCTCCTTCCCCTCGCGAAGCTCATGAGCCGGCAGATGGGGAGAGTGCCGGTGAGGCAGAATCCGGAATCCAGGAGTCAGGAGCCAGGAGAAGTTCCCAAGCCTTAAGAACATTTACAACCTGAATTCTTATTCCAAACAATGCATAGAATACAAACAAAGGCGGCCAAATGGCCGCCTTTTACTGTTTCAGATACAGTCTTTCCTACTGGCTCCTGTATCCTGGCTCCTGAATACTATTGTCTATTCTTCGGTCGTTCAGAGTGCGTTAGCCGTTCTACAGACCCAGGCTCCGAGCTTTGTCGAGGGGATGCAAGGCCAGAGTCCCGTCATACAGTATAGTTTCCAAATTCTTCCTCCCCCCTCAGTCGCCTTCGCATGAAGCTTCGTCGGGCCAGGAGGGAGGGGAAAATTAAGGAGGTTGGCTGCTGAAAGGAGGTGGGGGTGAAACAAAGTTCTCCGGAGTAACGCCCCCTCACCCCAACCCTCTCCCACGACGGGGAGAGGGAGATTAATGAAAAGGACTTTTTTAGGCAGCAGATGACGTGCCCTGGACGACCATCATTCTTTCCACCGGGATACTCCCGGTGCCCCTCCCTCACGGACCTGATTGGCGGCAGCCTCGGCGATCTCGATGAGCCTCTCCACGCTTGCGGCGTCGTCCGGGTAGCCTGAAAGGCCGACGCAGGTCCATGATGGATCTGGGAATCCGGCCAGGGCTTCCTCGATCCCGCCCTGCACACGTTCCATGACCTTGACCCCTTCCGTCACCTTGAGGTCAGGGAGAATAAAGGCGAACTCCACGGGGCTGTATCGCACCAGAGTGTCGAAATTGCGAAGCTGATCGCATAAGATACGTGCCACTGTCAGAACCTCGGGATCGGAAGGCGGCATTTCGTCTTTTCTGTCCAGGGAAAGGATCCCTACCGTCATGCGTCCGGCCCCTCTTCGCGCCCTGGAAAGCTCCTTTATCAACCCATCGTGGAAAACGGGAAACTGGCCCAGACCGGTGAGGCCATCCTTATCAAGCCTCTCCTCACACTCCTGCTCAAGATAGCAGCTACGCCCTACCAGGTTGATCACCCCTGCCACAGCAGCAAACCTTTCGACCTCGTGGGAGGAAAACGGCTTCCCCTCCCGGCGCACAGCCAGGGTCACGAGGTAGTCCTCGCCGATCCCCAGCCGTGACATGACGAGAGAACGTGCCTGCTCCTCTGCCAGCAGCGGATCGCAGACGAACGACCCGATGGCGGCGATGGCGGGTTTATCGGGGAAGTTGGCGGCCTGCTTCGCAATGTGGGGCGCCTCCAGCTTTTCCGACCAGCGCTCTACCGGAATTTTCAGGCCCCGACCACCGAGGATATCCGCCGAGCCGTCATCGGGATGGACCCTCAGCAGGGCAAAGGCATCGGCTGACACCGTCAATTCAAGGATTTCGAGGAAGCCGGGCATGACCTCCCCTTTGCCGCATGGGCGAAGTGTGGTCAGGCGGTTGATGAGGCTGGCGATTCGGGGTCGATTATGAGAAGTCATGGGTCAATACGGAACGTAACCTGCAGGAGGCTCGGATATGAACGGCTTAAGTGTTATCTCGACACCATCCACAAACCCCTGGGCGGGGACTTGCAGGGAGTGATCGGCAGACCCCTCGTAACGCCCGATAAGCTCACCGGGCCTGGGGACTCCACGGGCGTGGGACCTCGCTCCGACATACCACTTTCCACCTTCCGGCAGGTAAAGCTTGTAGTTTCCATTATCCCCGCTCAGGGTTGAGGCATAGTCGGGCAGACGTTTCATGTTTTCGTCGCGGTAGGCGGTGGCGAAGGCCCCCTGAACCGGCTCCCCGGTATCGTCGAGGATCCGGCCTGTGATCCCGGTGTCTGTTGTGCGCTCAGGCTCTGTGAACACCTGGAAGAACATGGGCTCACTGAGCCGGAGCAGGTCAAAATTCATTTCGATGACCTGCCCTTTATGTAAACGCACAGGATCCTGTTCGTACCGGTGGTCGTACAGGTCGCCGGTGACGATGGGGCCGTAGTTGGACCCCGAAGCCCTTTGCCGGGAAACGAAATAGTACTCTCCGGGGGGCATCTCCAATGTGTATGACCCGTCCGGAGCCGACCCTTTGCTTACATGGTCAGCCACCCCGATGAGGTTCTTGGCAGGATCACTATAGGCATACACATGGGCTCCGGCGACGGGCTTGCCGGTCTCCTTCGAGAGAATAACCCCCCTGATCCCGCTGCCCGCTGCCTGATCCGGTGCCGGGCTTATCGTGGTACAGGATATCGTGGCCAGCGTCAGCGCCAGGATGATCGATCCTGTGGTAATAGATAAGTTTTTCACCACACTCCCCCTTTCCCCATTCAAAGTTGATGGACTCGCAAAAAGTCCATCAACGCGCCCCGCGCGGGGCGCCCAAATCAATGACAAGCCGCGCCTGGGAGAGGCGCCTGGATCGAGTGCCAATGGCTGTGTGTTCGATCCGTGAGGGAACCGAAAACCACGC
>JARGFV010000097.1 GCA_029210545.1 bacterium | reverse complement strand
TGGTTGCGGATGACGAACAGGTCTCTTCCCGACCACCTGAAAAGTGGTGGTTGGAGGCCTGGGGGGGCCGAAGCTGGATATATATCGAGGTCCATCCTGATAGTCATGGACGTTGCTTGGCGTAGGTTCCTTCAAATCCTCTCGCCCCGACTACCTGAACCGGAGTGTTCCTTCACCAGGGATCCGGGCCAGGCTATCGACTCTGGCAGCGTCTCGGAAAAACGTGATACGCTGCGTATATGAAAAAAACTCAAAACACAAGACTGGAAGGGGAGGTACGTTATGTTCAAGGAATTTAAAGAATTTGCAATGAAAGGCAACGTGGTTGACATGGCGGTGGGAATCGTCATCGGTGCCGCTTTCGGAACAATTGTAAAATCGTTCGTGAGCGACATCCTCATGCCGCCCATCGGAATGCTGATGGGTAACGTGGATTTCTCGAATCTTTTCATTATCTTGAAGGAAGGTTCAGCGGCGGGACCCTATATGACCATCGCCGATGCACAGGCTGCCGGGGCGGTGACACTGAACTACGGAATGTTTGCCAATACAGTCATCAGTTTTATCATTGTTGCTTTCGCGGTGTTCATGGTCGTTAAATCCCTGAACAAAATGCAGCGACAGGAGGACGCTCCTCCGGCAGAGCCGACAACGAAAGAATGCTCTTATTGTTTCACAACCATTCCCATTAACGCGAAGCGCTGTCCGAACTGCACTTCCGGGCTTTAACGGAGAGGACATATCTGTTTTCCGGGTATAAGCAGCAACGAAGGAGGTTTACGCGAAGGCTGAAGCTCAAACGGAGACGGTCGAAGCGCAGTCGGAAGCCAGGTCGAAGGGTGAATTGTGGCGTTCCTGAGTCTATGCGTCCCGGCGCCATAACGCTGAAGGGCGGTCTCACGCAAAGCCGCGAAGCAGCGAAGAAAGACAAGGGCAGGAAATTTTCAATCCCCGATTCGCAATTCCGATATATTAAAATCTTCCCGTTGCATCGCCTGCCACTCAATTCCAGGGGATGAAATGGTCCGGAAAATCGGCAACTACACAGTCATCGAGGAGATCGGCCGGGGGGGCATGGCCGTCGTGTTCAGGGCTGTCCAGGAGTCCCTCAACAGGAACGTGGCGATCAAGGAACTGGACCTGGCGAGGTTCCGGACCGACCCCAACGCTCTCGAAAGGTTCCGGCTCGAGGCCCGCGCGGCCGCTTCCCTCGAACACCCCAATATAGTCACTATCTACGACCTGTGGGAAGAAGGTGAAAAGGCCTATATCGCCATGGAGTTCGTCGACGGGGCCGAGCTCAGGGATGTCCTGGGAAGTCTGGGGCGCCTGGAGGTCGTGGAGGCGTCCCTGGTCGTCATCGAGGTCTGCGATGCCCTCTCTTTCGCCCACTCCCGGGGCATGATCCACCGGGACGTCAAGCCCGCCAACGTCATGCTTTCAGGAAACGGCGAGGTAAAGCTCATGGACTTCGGGATCGTGGCGGTTCCCGATGCAGGGGAACTGACCGTGGCAGGGCAGATCCTGGGGACCCCGGCCTACATGGCCCCCGAGCAGATCACCGGGAACCAGCTCGGGTCGGCTGCGGACATCTTCAGCCTCGGCGCCGTCTTTTACGAGATGCTTACCGGGAAGAAGCCGTTTTCGGGAGCCAACCACATCGCCCTCATCCAGAACGTCCTGCACACCGATCCTCCGTCTCCGGGCGAGTTCGCCCCCCATGTCCCTGACGCGATCTCGCAGATCGTCATGAAGTGCCTCAACAAAAGCCCGGAAACCCGCTTCAGCTCCATGGGAGAGCTGTCTACGGTCCTCGAGATGTCACTGCCCCTGGAAAGGATCCCCCGGAAAACAGCTGTAACAAGGCTTGTCGAAAGGCACCGTGACCCCGAGAGCACCGCTTCATTGTCTCCCGATGCGGGCCCGGAGGATGTCACTGCTCCCTTCGTTGCGGTTCAGCTGCCTGAAGCGGCCGTCGCACCGGCGCCGTCGACGGGTGTTGAGAAAGGCGCTGTCCATCCCCTCGAACTGGACCCGCCGGCTGATCTGCCGCCCCTCGAGCCGGTTGAAGATGTCGTGTCCGTGCCGCACACACACCAGAAAGCCGGTACCGCGGATGTTCCCTTGAGCCTCAAGGCGACTCCCGGAGGCGGTTCCAAAGCGGAAGAGCATGCAGGCCACTACGTCGGTGATGACAAGGAGAGCAGATCTTCCTTAAAAGCATTGTGGATCGTTGGGCTCCTTATCCTGCTTGTCGCGGGGGGATGGTTTCTGGCAGGCTGGATGGGTGAGCGGTCCGCCCTCAACGATATAATGCCGGTTGCCCTACGCAAAGCCCAACTGACCATTGTCAGCCCATCGGGGGGAACGGTCTTGCTGAACGGCGAGGAGTTGGCGATCTCCGGAGGAGGCGCCTGGCAGGTCAGGGCCTTCGATATCAACCCCGGCCTTTACAACCTGGAGGTCAGGCATCCGGACCTGGGATCGAGGAAGTATATCCTGGAGCTTGGATCGGGGGAGAGGAAGGAGATAGAGGTGGAGTTTGATCAGCGGTGAAACCTGAGTGTAGCGAGCGCCTGAAAACCAAAACCCTTCGATCACGCAGTCAGCATGATCGAAGGGCAGGCTTCAGACATCAAACTTGATAGAGTCGCAAAAAGTCCAATCCGGGACTTTTTGCGGGTCCATCAAGGTTACAACTCTGCAATTTTATCACCTCCTCCTTCTCCAGAGGCGATTGCTTCCCCTGCAATTTTAGCAGGATTTTAAGGAAAAAGTGGCGAACTATTTTACCGGTTCAGAACCGATGGGGTTTCAAAACCATCAACCCAGACGACCTGTCTTTGTGGTAACATTTCCGTTAACGCGAGGCTGTTTCAGTTGATGGACACAGAGATGGTCCATCAACGCGCCCCCGTGAGGGAACCGGAAACCACGCTTTTCGGTTCCCGTTAAGCAAAAGGCCCGCACGGACTTTTGCGACCCTGATGAAGGAAATGGCGATGAGGAAATACACGGTTTTCTTTGCAGTGGCTCTTGTGCTCGCAGTCGCGGCCGGCGGGTGCAGTGCATCCGTGGACTGGTCCGTGCTCCCCGGCCACCTGGCCGGTGGAGTCGTGGTCTACGGAGACAGCCGCACCGGTCACGATGTCCACCTGACACTTGTGGAGGGGATGGCGACCATCGAGCCTGCCGCCGTCTTTCACACCGGCGACCTGGTGGACGACGGCCGGGTGGCCGGTGACTGGATCATCTTCAACCGCATTATTTCAGAGCTGCCATCCGGGACCCCCGTCTACCCCGCATTAGGCAACCACGAGGAGGAAGCCCAGCGTTATTTCGACAATTTTACACTCCCCGGTAACGAGAAGTGGTACCCGGTAGATGACATCGAGGGGTTTCACTTCGTCGTTCTGGACACCGAATCGAGCCTCGCTGCCGGCTCCACTCAGTACCAGTGGCTTGAAAGCGAGCTCTCGTCGAGTGTTTCCGCGACAGACTACACCATCGTGACGTTCCACTACCCCCTGTTCAGCACCGGGAAACACCGTTCTGACGAGAAGGGGATCGCTGACGACCTGGTCCCCCTTTTCGAGCAGTACGGGGTGGATGCCGTTTTCAACGGGCACGACCACGATTACGAGAGGTCAACGGTCAACGGAATCCGGTACATCGTCACCGGCGGCGGTGGTGCGCCCCTCAGAAACCAGGCCGAATCCAGCGAATTCAGTGAACTGTTCCTCAAGGCTTATCACTTCTGCGTTCTTTTCTTCGACGAAGAGCAGAACCTCACGGTGGAAGTCTGGAGCGACAAGGCGGAGATGATCGATAGTTTTGGGATAACGAACAGGTGATGGACTCGCAAAAAGTCCATCAACGCGCCCCGCGCGGGGCGCCCAAATCAATGACTCCCACTGTAAGTCATTGATTTGTAAGGAAAGGGAAAACGACGCTTTTCCCTTTCCGTGGAGCGAAAAGTCCCGGATTGGACTTTTTGCGACTCTATCATGTTTGTAAACCTTTTTACCTGCTCCAAATAAAATCCTTCCTGCTGCCTCTCGCGGCACCTTCAGATTACGATGATCGTTGAAATGATGAAGAGATGTAGCTTCATTGTCTCTTGCCATGAAAATCCCCGTTTCTATCCCAAAGATCCTGTTATAGCGATTCACTGCTCTCCCGTTTCACGTTTCACTCCAGTTTCCGTTGCAACCTTCACGCCAAAAAGTTACGATGCCCCGGAAAATCAAAATAGAACCTTAAGGAAGCTGCTGACTGCCAATGCTGATCTTAGTCACCAACGATGATGGCATTAACGCGCCGGGCATCCTGGCCCTTGCCGGCGCCCTCGGGAAACTGGGGCGCGTGGTGGTCGTGGCTCCGGACCGGGAACGCAGCGCCGCCAGCCACTCCCTGACCCTGAACCATCCCCTGCGCATCGATGAGCTTGGGGATGACAGGTTCGCCATCGACGGGACACCCACCGATTGCGTACACCTGGCGACCCACGTTCTCCTGAACGGAACGACACCCGACCTCCTCGTTTCGGGGATCAACCGGGGGGGTAACATGGGACAGGACGTCACCTATTCGGGAACTGTCTGGGCTGCCATGGAGGGGGGACTCATGGGGGTGCCGTCCCTTGCCGTTTCCCTGGTCGACGACCGCTACTCGGACTACCGTCCCGCGGCCCGGTTTGCCGTCGCGGCTGCCGGATGGGTCCGCGAAAGAGGTCTCCCCGAAGGAACGATCCTCAACATCAACGTGCCGGACGATCCGGACCAGGATATCGATAAATTCCTCATCACCCGCCAGGGCTTCCACCGATGGGAGGAAAACGTCATCAGGAACAGCGATCCGAGAGGACGCACCTATTACTGGATCGGCGGCACCAGGCCGCCTTACAAGGGACCCACCGAAACGGATCTGGGAGCTGTCACGGCCGGGTACATCAGTGTCACCCCCCTTCACGTCGACATGACCAACTACCGGTTTGTCGAACAGTTCAAAAGTTGGCAGGGGGGGGACAGATGAGGGGAAATTCAGATCGCCAGGCCTGGGCCCGGGAAAAGATGGTGGAAAAGGACATCATTCCCCGGGGTATCAAGGACGAGGGGGTCCTAGATGCCATGCGAAAGGTACCCAGACACCTTTTCGTGGAAGGGCATCAGCGCATGAGCGCTTACGAGGACCACCCGCTGCCCATCGGAGAGGGGCAGACCATCTCACAACCCTACATTGTGGCTGCCATGACCGAAGCGCTGAAGCTGAGCGGTACGGAAACGGTCCTCGAGATCGGAACGGGCTCCGGCTACCAGACGGCTATCCTGGCCGAACTGGCCGCCAAGGTCTACTCGGTGGAGCGGGTGCCCTCGCTTACCGGCAAGGCCAGGAAGGTTCTCGATTTCCTGGGTTGCGGCAACGTCCTTGTCAAACTGTCTGACGGGACCCTGGGCTGGGAGGAGTACGCGCCCTACGACCGCATCCTGGTGACGGCGGGAGCGCCCTGGGTCCCGGAACCGCTGACCGAGCAGCTCAAACCGGGTGGAATCCTTGTGATCCCGGTGGGTTCCAACAGCCTCCAGGAACTGACCCGCGTGACAAAAGGGGAGGATGGCACCCTGCGGGAAGAACGGCTGGGCAGCTGCGTTTTCGTCAGGCTGGTCGGGAAACACGGCTGGGAGGCCGGGTACTGATGGGCGGTCTCGTCGAATGGGTCATCAGCTGGGCGCAAAGTCCTGCGGGCACCACGGCGCTGTTCGTCCTCGCCTTCGCAGAGTCTTCCTTTTTCCCCATTCCGCCGGACGTGCTTCTCATCTCCATGGCCCTCATAAGGCCCGACGCGGCATTTGTCCTGGCGCTGGTCTGTTCGGCGGGATCCGTATTAGGGGGGATGTTCGGATACCTCATCGGCTGGCTGGGGGGACGTCCCCTGCTTCACAAGGTTTTCTCAGAGAAAAAAATCCAGGCTGTTAAATATGCCTTCGAGAAATACGAGGTCTGGGCCATTGCCGTGGCAGGTTTCACGCCCATTCCCTACAAGGTGTTCACCTTGTCCGCCGGGACCTTCGAGATCCCTTTCAAACCATTCGCGGCCGTCTCCGCCGTCAGCAGAAGCGCCCGCTTTTTCCTCGTCGCCGGAGCCATTTACCTATGGGGCGAATCGGTGAAACATCTCCTGGTGAAATATTTCAACTGGTTCAGTCTTGTTTTCATGGTTCTGCTTATCGGAGGGTTTGCCCTCCTCAAGTTTGCGGTCGGGAGGCACAAGTCCGGCGTGCAAAGTGATAGTTCAGAGTCCAGCGTCCAGAGGTAAGAGCAGACTTGGGAACGGTATGGGGGCATGGGAGCGTGGGGGAAAGAGCCTGGACGCGGAGAATATCCTTCGCTCAATGAGCTTCGAACGGCAAGCACGGTATAGCGGAAAAGAAGTCATCGCGAACCGTTACCGGGTGAAGCGATCTCAGGCCAGGGAATTGAAAATTGAGAATTACACCCAAAACCCAAAACCCGTGGAGCGTTAGCGATGCGCGTTCACGGTTCCCCGGAATAAAAAATGAAGATTAACCGTCCACTATTCACTGTTCGCTGTTCACGGCTGCGACTGTGTTTTTTCTGGACGATCATTGTCGTAGCCGCCGCCGCTTGTGCCCCTCGCCAGTTAGCCTGGGAGCCCCGTCCGGCGGGGCAGGCCGAGGCCCAGTTAAACCGGGAGGGGTTCGGCGGCGTCTACCACGAGGTGAAGGCCGGGCAGACGCTCTGGCGGATCGCCACAACTTATCGTGTTGACCTGGAAACACTTCAGTGGGTAAATGATGTTGAGGACGTTACAGATCTTCGCATTGGCCGCATTCTGTTCGTCCCGGGCGTGAACAAGGTTATGGAGATCGAACCGTACAGGCCCGGAGACGAGATACCATCGAGCCAAAAGATCAGTATTATATGGCCCATGTCGGGCAGGACATCTTCCCGTTACGGTCCAAGGGGAGACCGGGATCACCAGGGTATCGACCTGGCGGCGGCGACGGGGACGCCGGTGAAAGCAGCGGCCGAAGGGAAGGTAGCTTATAGCGGTGACGGGATGAAGGGGTACGGCAAGGTCGTGGTCATCAAGCACGCCAGTGAGCTTTCCACGGTCTATGCCCACAATTCGAAACTACTGGTCAGGATGGGGGAGCGTGTGGAGCAGGGTCAGGTGATCGCCAGGGTAGGCCAGACAGGATGGGCCACCGGGCCGCACCTGCACTTTGAGGTCCGAAGGCGAGGGGTCCCCGAGGATCCCATGGACTTCCTGTCCGCACCTTAGGGGTATGAAGAAACAAAGCGGCAAGGAAAAGGGATCGGCATCCACCCCAAAGCCGGGAGTTACCGGCAGGAGCAGTGTTGTAAGTCGTGATCCCATCAGGATTTACCTGGACGAGATCCGCCGAACAAAGCTGCTGACCGCCGAAGAGGAACTCCATCTGGCCCGGAAGGTGTCCGAGGGGGACGAAGACGCCAGGTGCCTCATGATCGAGTCCAACCTCCGCCTGGTGGTCAATATAGCCAAAAGGTACATGAACCGGGGTCTGCCCCTTCTCGACCTCATCGAGGAGGGCAATATGGGCCTTATCCGGGCTGTAGAGAAGTTCGATTACAAGCGCGGTTTCCGGTTCTCCACCTATGCGACGTGGTGGATCCGCCAGGCCATCGAGAGAGCCATCGTCAACCAGGCACGGATCATCCGTCTTCCCGTCCACGTCTCCGAGGAGATCACCGGCGTTCTGAAGGCGAGCAGCAAGCTCCTCCAGGAACTGGGCCGGGAACCGACCATGCAGGATGTGGCCCAGCGGCTGGATAAACCTCTCGCCAAGGTGCAGTATATCTATCAGCTGGTACGACGGACCTCTTCCATCGAGGCCCCCATCGGCGAAGATGACGATCAGGAGCTTATGAACCTGATCAAGGATGAGAAGGCCGTCATGCCCTCCGAGCAGATCGAGGACGAAAAACGCCTGTCCCTCATCTTCAACTGGCTGGATGAACTCCACAAAAACGAAAAAGAGATCATCATTCTCCGTTTCGGTCTGGACGACGGCGAGTCAAAGACGCTCGAATCGATCGGCCGGTTGTACGGGGTGACCAGGGAGCGCATCCGTCAGATCGAGGCGTCGGCCCTGCGCAAGCTCCGGCGTATCGCCATAAGGATGGATATCGGGCTGGATGAAATTCTCTGAATCTGGCGAACGATTCAGGAAATTTCCTCCAGAGTGGAAAGTGAAAAGTGGAAAGGCCAAAGTTAACAGTGGGTTAGCTGTGAGCTGAAAGCTGGCAGGTAATCAGCGGAAAGGAGCTTTCTATGCGTATATTGCTGAGTTCGCCCGTAGCACGTATGACATGCTGGTACCTCACTTTTGTCCTCTCGGGCATGGTATTCCTGCCCGGGGCTGTTCAGGCGGCCTTCATCCCCTCGGCTCCCGCGGAGATGACAGGGATGAGCGGTGATCTTCTGGCAGAAGCCCGCAATGCCCTCGAGGATCAGCTGCTTGCCGAAAAACTCACCGCCCTGGGGCTCTCGCCGGAGGAGGTACAGGCTCGGCTGGATTCCCTTACCGTCGAGGAACGGCAGGCGGTCGTGGCTGACCTTGAAAATATCCAGGCGGGCGGATCCCTTGTTGGCCTCGCCGTCCTGGTGCTCCTCGTGATCCTGATCCTGAAGTTGATGGATAAGATATAAAAGCTGCACTTGCCGCTTTTATATCTGTGACTGGTAACTCGTAACTCGCGATTGGTAAAACATGCCAATCAGCCGTAAAAACTCCTGTTCGAGTCACGAATTGCGAATCACGAATCACGATCCTGTCCCATTGACACTGTTTTGGCGAGATGCTATCTACGTCTCTCCAAACATGCCCTCGTAGCTCAGCAGGATAGAGCACCAGATTCCTAATCTGGGGGTCACAGGTTCGAATCCTGTCGGGGGTACCAGCCTTCGCTTCCTGACGGAAGCTACGGCTCGGCAAGCCATTGCAGAAGGAAGCGAAGGCTGTCGCGTCGAAGCTTCCGTCTTGTTAATTGTGAAGCGAAGACGGACACTCGGCTCGGCAAGCCATTGCAGAAGGAAGCGAAGGCTGTCGCGTCGAAGCTTCCGTCTTGTTAATTGTGAAGCGAAGA
>JARGFV010000096.1 GCA_029210545.1 bacterium | reverse complement strand
AGGGAAAACGACGCTTTTCCCTTTCCGTGGAGCGAAAAGTCCCGGATTGGACTTTTTGCGACTCTATCAAATTTGAAAGAGGGCGCCAGGGAGTGCAGTGCAAAGAGCAAGGATCCGGACCGAAAAAACGGCTCCTCCGATGCCCCGACCGGAGGCCGATCAAAATCAATCGCGGATTTCGGGTGACAACAATAAGGAGACAAAACGGGATTCTTCTGTTACAAATTTGGAATTAGGATTCCCGGGCACTTGTTCCAATACCATCTATCCCGGGAGTCGGCCCGCCATTTTCGCCGTGGCATGCCTGAATAGCTGGTGAGAGTAAAATTTATCTGCGGAATGCAGACGGGGAGAGAAGGCCTTGATATGGCCGATGAGAAAAATGTCGTTCTGATCGTTGACGACAACGAATTTTTCCTCAGCCAGCAGATCTCCTGCCTGGGCAGGGAGCGGTTCGACATCCACACGGCCTCGTCCGGCAAGCAGGCCATTGACAAGGCACGCTCGGTAAACCCGGACCTCATTCTCCTCGACCAGATCATGGAAGACATGATGGGGCTGGATGTCTGCAGGATACTCAAAGCGGACCCTGCCACGGCTCACATTCCCGTTATCATCGTCAGCTCGGGGGAGCGGGAGGCGTCGAGGCTTCAGCTGGCGGCCGCAGGTTTTGACGGCATCATCTTCAAACCGATCCGCAGGAACCAGGCCCTCGCTCTAGTGGAAGCGTTCCTTGGAATAGCTGTCCGATCCTGGGCCAGAACCTCTGTTTCCCTGCCCTGCACCGCCATATGGGAAGGCACGGGCAAGGAAGGGACGATCCACTCACTAGGTGGCGGGGGAGCTTTCATCAGCGGCAACATTACCCCTGTGAAAGGTGACATGTGCCAGATCCGGTTCTCGCTGCCCGACTCCGGTGCAGGCGAAAGAGAGGTTGAGGTGCGGGATGCTCTGGTCGTCTGGCTCGGGGAACTGGACGACACCAGTCACCAGGGAATCGGAATCAAATTTCTCACCATCAAACAGGACGACCAGGAGGCCATCGACCGGTACGTGGCCAGTCTCCTCAATTCCGCTGAAACCTGAGCCGCCCGCATCCTTCGATCACACCCGCGGCGAGACTTACGGCCAGCAGAGCGAGCAGGACAGGAGACAGGAACAGTGAAGGGCGGAAACAGGGTTCAATCCCTTCGTCATTCCGGGCGAAGCGAATTATCACGTCGCAGTCACGCAAGTGGCGTGACGAAGACGGAAGCGCATACCCGGGATCCAGCCCTCTTCACGGTTCCTCCAAAAGCGGTGAATTGAACCGCGGAGAACGCGGTTCCTGTAAAAGCGGTAAAAGCGATTTCACCACAGAGTCACAGAGGACATGGAGGAGAGCGAAGGATATGATCTTTCTTCGCGCTTTGCCTGCCCTGAGTCACGCCGACTTGTCACGGCGTAGTTCGAAGAACGAAGACGGATGGCGTGATCGAAGGGCGCTTCGCGCTAAAGTCAACAATAGCCACTCTCCTTACTCTCCCTTACCCCCATACTCCCATACTGCGCTTTTCTCTCCGCACTCTTTCACCGACTTTCCCGCATTTCTCCAATTCACCTTACCAAGTACTGGACCTCCCTTTCTCCATCCGTTAGGATGTTTCCTTTCTTTCCAACCTGGGAGCCTGTCGGAGAACCTCACACAGACTCCCATCTGCCGGGAGGTCCAACGTGAGTGACGAAAAAGAACGCCTCGAACGCATCCGGGTCCCTGAACTCGACCGGATCCTCGGGCAGCCCTTCCCCGTCCTTGACGACGGTTTTGTCCGTCTCGTCGACTACATGGGAAACGACGACTCCATCGTCCAGGCTGCCCGGGTCTCCTACGGGAAGGGCACGAAGACGGTGAGCGGCGATCGGGGCCTCCTCCGGTACCTCATGCGGCACCGCCACACCACCCCTTTCGAGATGTGCGAGGTCAAGCTCCACGTTCGTGTCCCCATGGACCTGTGGCGCCAATGGATCAGGCACCGGACCGCCAACGTCAACGAGTACTCCACCCGCTACTCCCTGGCCATCGACAGGGCCAGGACTACCGCACCGGACGAGTGGAGGCTTCAGGGGGAAATGAACCGCCAGGGCAGCGAAGGCGGACTGGATCCCGAACTGGGCGGGAAGCTCACCAGGCGTGAGGCCGAGGCCCTCAGCTACCTGAGGGAGATTTACCAGGAGAGGATCGACCTGGGAGTGGCCAGGGAACAGGCGAGAAAGGAGCTTCCCCTGTCCACCTACACGGAAGCCTACTGGAAGATCGACCTGCACAACCTCCTGCATTTTCTGGCGCTGCGTATGGACGACAAGGCCCAGCTCGAGATCCGCCAGTACGCCCACACCATCGGCGAGAAGATCGTCAGGATATGGGTACCCCTCGCCTGGGAGGCGTTCATGGACTACAGGTACGGGGCTGTCAGCCTCTCCGGCGACGAGATCGGGATCCTGGCCCTGATTAACAGCGGGCGAAGGGATGAAGCGGACAAACAGCTTCTCGCGGCCGGGTTCACCGTGAAGGACGGGGACAGCGTCAAGCCTACCCTGGAGGGCAGGGAGTTCGCCGGCAAGCTTGTGAGGATGGGGCTAAAGATCCCTTGGGGGGATCTTTAGGGGATTTTTTACCACCCGTTCGTCACAATAAGGATGTGACTCACTGGAGACATCACGCCTCCGGCGTGACAGGCTCCGGACACTGAGGAGATCGAAAGGAGCTTGTCGAGGGATGCCTCCGTGTTGAAAAACGCCGCCTTTAGAGGAAACGAGATCGCTTCGCCCGGGTATCAGCTCGCGAAGACAAGCATTACCCCAGTTCCTGGCCTTCCTCCGTGTCCCTCCCGCCTTCGCGATCAGCTTCGGCGTGGCAAGCCGTGACCTCCGTGGTTAATCAGCTTTGGGGATCTGGAGTGGCAACACCTAGGTACGCATTAACCGGAAGAATCGAAATTTGAGATACCGATCCTGCCTGCCCACAGTAGTTTTAGCGAAGGTGAAAATTGGTCGAAGGATGAGATTTGAGATCAGCTTCTATTGCCCCCCCGTCATTTTGTCGATCTCGGCCATGAGCAGCCGGGCCTGGTCGGCATTGGGGCCCTGCGGGTAGATGCTCAAAAGCCCTTCAAGGGCCTGCCGGGCGCCTATTGCGTCCTGCAGGTCATAAAAGAGTACGACGCCCAGGTTCATTCGGCTCTGGGGGTGCGTCGGATCGGCCTCGGCAGCCATCCGGAACCTCTTGACGGCTTCCTCGGGCTGGCCGTTCCTCCGATACATGACCCCCAGGTCAGTGAGGACGTTGGGGTTGCCGGGCTTGAGCGCAAGGGATTTTTCGTAGGCCTCGATGGACTCGGGGTACATGTGGCTGTCGAAATAGGTGTTGCCCAGTTGGACAAGGAGGCCGACGTCGTTGGGGTTGGTCTCGAGGCGGCGCTTGAGCTCGCTGATCTTCAGAGTGTAGTTGGTCCCGGGAGCCTGAGGAGGCAGCTGGGCAGGCGCCGGTCCGGAGACCGTGGAGACGGCCGGCTTCCTGCCGAAGAGTTTGGGTCCCAGGATGCCGGTCATGAGCCCGACGAAAAGGGCGGCCACTACGAGGACGACGATTTTGTTGTCTTTCATTGATCAACCTCCGGGAAACAAGTTTTGTGTTTTGGGTTTAAGGTTTTGAGTAACATCTTTCTTGAGAGCTCTCTTAGCCCTTAGCACCTGGCCCTTAGCACCTAGCTCTCAGCAGGTTGCTCCAGATACCTGCTGATCTGGTCCTTCAGCTGCCCGAAGGTGTGGTACCCCATCAGCTTCCTGACCAGCCTGCCCTCGCGGTCGATGATGAAAAGGGTTGGTATGGACGATACTCCCCCGAAGGACCTGGTCACCTTGTCATCTCCCATGAGGACCTTGTAAGGGATCATCTTTTCGTGGACGAAAGTGCCCAGGACCCCGAGCCCTTCCCGGTCCATGGCCACGCCGAGGACCACCAGCCCTTTTTCAGAAAACTCACGGTGGAGTTTCGAAAGCACCGGGATCATCTCCTCGCAGGGAGGACACCATGTGGCCCAGAAATCCACGATGATCACCTTGCCGCTGTGATCGGACAGGCGGACCATGGAGCCGTCCACCGACGGAAGGAGGAAGTCGGGCGCCCCGCCCGACAGGCTCTGGCCGTTGTTTTCCCCGGAGGTGCAGCCGGCAGCAAGGCCGACAGTAAGGACGGTGACGAGAAGAAGTGCGGACAGCCCTTTTCTACCCATCAACCCTGTTCCTTTCAGCAGCCCTTTCTTCGAGCCTGGCGACACGCCGCTGAAGATCGCTCCTCAGGGCAGCAAGGCGCACGAGGTAAAGACCGACACCGGCCCAGATGATGGCGAACGCCGAGAACAGGTACGTCAGGTCTTTCATCTTGCCTCAACCTCCAGAGTATCCTCGGCCCGGGACACGCTCTCCTCCAGGCGCTGGATCTCGAAACGCTCCCGGATCAACGCCATCGCGAGGAGCCCGAATGCGGCCACGCACACCAGGAGGGGCGGGATCATGGCCGGGTCCAGGCCGCCTCCGCCCTGCAGGACCCTCGGGTGGATCCCTCGCCACCACCGCACCGAGAAATATACAACGGGGACATCCACGTAGGCGAGGATAGCGAACACCGCACCGGCCATGGCACCCCGGTAGCCGGGCATCATGTGCCGGAGCACGAGGTAACCCACGTAGAGAAACCACAGGAACAAAGTGGTCGTCAAGCGCGGATCCCATACCCACCACTGCCCCCACACAGGCCTTGCCCACATGGGGCCGGTGAGCAGGACGAAAGAACAGAAAAGAACACCGACCTCGCCGGCGGCGAAAGCCACCGAATCGAAGACCATCCTGCGCGAAAGGATGAAAGCCACCGACGCGGCCAGCACAAGGGTGAAACCGGCGAAAGCCGCCGCCGCGCTGCCCAGGTGGAAATAGAAGATGCGCTGGACGTGGCCCATTGCCTTTTCCGTTGGGGCGATGAGAAGCGCACCGGCCAGAGCGAAAATGATGGCCACCGCGGCGATAACAGGTAAGGCTATGTCAGTAAATTTCTTCATCTCAGATCTCACATCTCAGAGAAACCATTTTAAATATCCAGAATCAATACGCAACACATTGCTGACAAGATCTCATCCGTCCCTTTGAGATTTGAGGTATGAGGTCTGAGATTCACTCTTCCACCACCAGCGGGAACAACAACGACCCCAGCACCAGGAAGATCACATCGAAGGCCGCAAGACGCCCCATCCAGAGAGCGGCCCCGCCGAAGGGCGCGCCTTCCACGGCAAGGGAGATGATCCGGACCCCTCCCACCAGGACCGGCAGGCAGAGGGGCAACAGGAGGAGGGGGAGGATGATCTCCCTGCCCCGCACGTGGATGGTGACCGCCGATAGGATGACCCCCAGGGCCACAAATCCGATATCCCCGAGGAGTATCCCCATCCACGCGGTTACTGCCCCCCTGACGGGGCTGTAACCGTAAAGAACGCCGAACAGCGGCCACAGGGCCGCCTGAAAGAGGACCATGAAAGCCAGGGTTGAAAAACATTTCCCAAGGTAGACCTGGACACGGTCACAAGGCGCCAGCAGGAGAGCCGTGAAGCAGCTGTTCTCCCGCTCCCGGTCGAAGTTCCTTCCCAGGCCGAGGATGCCGGCGAAGAGGCAGGCGATCCAGAAGATTCCGGGCGCCATCTCCCTCGGCGCCCGGGACCCCGGCACCGCCGTGAAAGAGAAAAGGGTCAGGATCAGGAAGGAGAAGACCGCCAGGGTAACCACGACCTCTCCTCCACGGAACTCCAGGGCGAGGTCCTTGCGGAAGATAGCCAGGGCGACCCTCACGACCCCTCCTGACCGAGCAGGCCCGTGTACAGCCCCCTGACGTCTTCGGGAGCCGCTCCCAGGTGAACGATCCGGCCCCGGTCCATGACAGCGACATCCTCCCCCATGATGCTCACCGCATCCATGTCGTGGGTGGCAACGACAATGGTTCTCCTGCCGTCCCTGAGATGGGCCAGGTCGTCGGCAAAGGACCGGGAAGAGTGGTAGTCCAGGCCCGAGAACGGTTCGTCGAGGAGGATAAGCTCGGGGTCGTGGACCAGGGCCCTCGCGATGGAAAGGCGCTGCTGCATGCCCCGGGAAAAGCCTCCCACCCGATCGTCCCCGCGCCTGGTCAGCCCCACGAAATCGAGGAGCTCCTCGGCCCGTGCCAAAGGAGTTTTGACCCCGTAAAGCTGACCTGTGAACCGGAGGTTCTCCAGGGCAGTCAATCCAGGGTAGAGGAGGGAGGCGTGTGCCAGGTAGCCGGTCCTGGTCCGTGCCGCAGTGCCGGACCGGATCTCGCCGCCCTCCAGGACAACGGAACCCTCCGTGGGCCTGATCCGACCGGCGAGAATGCCCAGCAGGGTACTCTTTCCTGCCCCGTTCGGGCCGAGAAGGACCAGGGACCCCCCCCTGGCCACGGATAGGTCCACTCCCCGCAGGGCGTGGATGGGGCCGTACCGTTTACTGAGCTGTCGACCTCTCAGGAAGGCTCCCATCATCCACCTCGCGGCTCAGGGCACATCGTCAGATGCGCTCTTTTCCCGCTCCCCCATGATCTCGTGATCTGCCCGGCTCAACCGTCCGGAAGCAAGATCGAGATCGACCTCTTCTTCGTTCCAGTCCCCGTGGGCCTCCAATGGGGCCGATCCGGCAACGCCGTCGGGCTTGCCGTCGTTAGAGAGGAAAGGGTAAGCAAGGGCCACCGCTGACAGGACCAGGAAAAAGGATGTCCAGATATTCATGGCGCGACGCCCCCCCTTGCTTCCGACGGCTCAGCTTTTTTCCTTCTCCGCGGCCAGACGGCGACGGCCACGCCAAAAGCGGCAACATATCCACCGTACCACAACCACGGCACAAAGGGGTTGACCAGGACCCTGAAACTGGCTCGCCCGTCCCGGTTGTACCCGGTGAGGGCCACGTACAGGTCCTCCTTCCAGTCGCTGAGGATCGACACCTCGCTGGTGGGCTGGTCTTCACGGTTCTGGTAGAAACATCTTTCGGGGACCAGCTGTCCAACGGCGTTCCCGTCCTTGTAAGCGATGAGCTGGGTGGTCACCGAGAGCCTGTCCTGGAAGGGCACCCACTGCATTTTCCTGTACTTGATGGAGTAGCTGCCCACGGCCAGGGATTCGCCGGGTTTCAGTGTGCCTGAGACCTCCTCGGTGAGGGGCGCTCCGGAAAGGCCCATGAACACCAGGACCATGCCAAGGTGGACGATGTACCCGCCGTAACGGCGACGGTTGCCCCACACCACTTTCGCGGCGGCAATGGGGAAATTGGGACCGTAGGTGTCCTTTCGGGCAGCAGCGCCGCGGTAAAGCTCCACGAGAACGGACCCGGCGATGAGACCGGAAAAGGACATGACCAGGATCGTACCCGGGTTCCGGATGCCGATGGCAAGAGACCCGATCATGCCCAGGATCGCCATGACCAGCGGAAGGACCAGGTCCCTGCCGACGCTGCGGCCCGCGGACCTTTTCCAGGCCAGGAGGGGGCCGATCCCCATGAGCGCCATGAGGACGAGGGCAATGGGAACGTTGACGCGGTTGTAAAAACCGGCCCCGACGGCGATCTGGGTGCCGGTGACCAACTCCGAGATCACGGGGAAGATGGTTCCCCAGAAGACCGAGAACGCCATGGCGGACAGGATGATGTCGCCGAGGAGAAAGGCTGCCTCCCTGGATGTCACAGAGTGGAGCCGGTGTTCGGGGGACAGCAGCCTGCGTCGCCACACCATGAGGGCCAGCCCCAGGAGCAGCGTCACGATCATGAAGACCAGGAAAAAGGTGCCCAGGCTGCTCTTTCCGAAGGCGTGGACGGAGGAGATGACCCCGCTTCGCGTGATAAAGGTCCCGAAGAGGATGAGGAAATAGGTGATGATGATGAGCCCAACGTTCCAGGCCTTGAACATGCCCCTTCGCTCCTGGATCATGATGGAGTGCATGAAGGCTGTGGCGGTGAGCCACGGCATGAGAGAGGCGTTTTCCACCGGGTCCCAGGCCCAGTATCCGCCCCAGCCCAGCTCCACGTAGGCCCACTCGGCCCCGAGCAGGATCCCTATCCCGAGAAAGAACCAGGAGACCACCGTCCAAAGGCGGGTCCGAGCGAGCCACTGGGCATCGGACCGGCCGGCCAGAAGGGAAGCAAGGGCGAATGCGTAGGGAATGGTAAGCCCCACGTAACCGATAAACAGGGTCGGCGGGTGAATGACCATTCCGGGGTTCTGGAGAAGGGGGTTAAGGCCGTACCCGTCGGCGGGGGTCGGACCGGGAAATGGGGCAAAAGGGTCGGTCACGAAGTTTAAAAGCAGGAGGAAAAAGGAGGCGTTGAGCATCAGGATGAAGGTGGCCCAGGGAAGCATATCGGGGAGCCTGTTGCGATTGCGGTGGAGCGCCAGGGCAGCGAAAGCGGTAAGCAGCCAGGCCCACAGGAGCAGGGAGCCCTCCTGCCCGGCCCAGAAAGCGGTGACGGCGTAGGTGTCGGACAGGGCCCTGCTGGAATATTCGAAAACGTACAGGATGGAAAAATCCCGCGCGAGGAAAGCCCTGAGGAGGGCGGCCGACGAGATGGTCACCAGCACGAAGCTCAGGTAGACCGACAGCAGGGAGCTTTTGACCAGGTTCCGCCGCCCGTTAAGGGCCCCGGCGAGGGCGGCTCCCGTCCCGTAAAGGCTGACGAGGAGGGCAACGAAAAGAGCCGCCGCGCCCATGGCGTTCACAGATCCTCGCCTCTCTCCTGGCCGGGCTTGGTGGCCTCGTACTTGGAAGGGCACTTGGCCAGCATGGTCGCCGCCTCGAAGACCGGCTTCCCGCGGAAGATCCCTTCGACGATGACCTCGGCCCCGTTCTCGAAGGTGTCGGGTACCTGGCCGGAGTAGCTCACCGGTTGCTCGCGCTCACCGTCGGTCATGACGAAAGCGATGCCCCCTTCCAGCATGGAACCGGAGATGGAACCATCCTTGACCCACCCGGCGAGCCGCACCTCCTCGCCCACCCGCGGCGGCGTGAGGGACATCTCTTCCAGGGTGAAGTAGTAGACCATGGAACTGCTCATCCCGGAGACAAACAGGTAGCCGACGGCCCCCGCAAGGGCCAGTCCGAGCACGATGAATTTGATCGCTTTTGATTTTCCGGTCATTGTCCTGGTCCACACATACGCCAAACAGTCATATAGAGCAAGGTTTGTGCCACTTATATTCTGCGTGTTTCTCTATGTTTACAGTAGCTTACACATGGTAAACGGACCACGATAGTGCAGAAATTGCACCCGGGTGAGGGATATGCACACAGAATGTGAAGTTCTATGAGCTAAGAAGATCTCTCAGTTCTTAGCAACCTGGTTCTTAGCACTAGCCCGCATTATTCATGATGCAAATGAGATGTCAGCTAACTGTGTGGCAATTAAAGATAAATGGGAATGGCACT
>JARGFV010000095.1 GCA_029210545.1 bacterium | reverse complement strand
AGCGTGGTTTTCGGTTCCCTCACGGATCGAACACACAGCCATTGGCACTCGATCCGGGCGCCTCTCCCAGGCGCGGCAGTTTTCACGGGTCATCGATCCGGGCGCCCCGCGCGGGGCGCGTTGATGACTTTTTGCGAGTCCATCCAGGTCGTACCAATCAAGAATTACGGCTCTTCCCCTTCCTCCCATGTGTGGGTATGATACGGCACAGAAAGTGCGACAATGACCCATGACGCGGTGACGCGGTGACGCGGGGAAAGTATGATCTTCTCCATGTCTCCGTGTCCCCGTGTCCATAACCCCCCGGGGGAAGACCGCAAATGAGCACCATCCAGCCCATCAAGTGGGATCCAAACAGTAAAACCCTCACCCTTCTCGACCAGACGAAACTCCCCATAGAAGAGAACTACATCCAGTATGATGATCCCGGCGCCGTCGCCGCGGCCATCCGGGACCTCGTGGTCCGCGGCGCCCCGGCCATCGGGTGCACGGCCGCCTTCGGGATGGCGCTGGCCGGTTGCCGGTACGCGGGGAACGACCCCGACGCCCTGAGGGCGCGGCTTGAGGACGCGGCCGGGCTTCTGGCCGCGACACGCCCGACAGCGGTGAACCTGTTCTGGGCCATCGAGCGGATGCGCCGCACCCTGCCCCGATACGACGACGTTCAGGCCCTTCGGAACGCCCTGGAGGCCGAGGCGACCGCTATCTTCGATGAGGACCTGGCCTCGTGCCGGGCCATGGGTGATCTCGGGGCCGGCCTGGTGCTGGAAAACGCGAAGATCCTGACCCACTGCAACGCCGGCGCCCTGGCCACCGCCGGATACGGGACCGCCCTGGGGGTCATCCGCTCGGCCCACCGGGACGGCAAGGTCTCCATGGTGTGGGTGGACGAGACCCGGCCCGTCCTCCAGGGAGCGCGGCTCACCGCCTGGGAGATGGTGAAGGAGAATATCCCGGCCACCCTCATCACCGACAACATGGCCGGAGCGGTGATGGCGGCAGGCAAGGTGGATTTCGTGGTGGTGGGGGCTGACCGTATCGCCGCCAACGGCGATGTGGCCAACAAGATCGGAACCTACACGCTGGCGGTGCTGGCGAAACACCACAACATCCCCTTCGTGGTGGCGGCGCCCCTTTCCACCATCGACCTCGCGACCGCCTCCGGGGAGCATATCACCATTGAGAAGCGCGAGCCCGGTGAGGTCACCGGCTACGGGGCCGAGAGATGGGCTCCGCGGGAAATCCGGGTCTTCAACCCCGCTTTCGACGTGACCCCCGCCCGGCTCGTCACCACCATCGTCACCGAAATGGGAATCCTGACCCCGCCTTACGGGGACGCCATCGCCATGGTTGTCGGCGCTGGTTGACGCCGTGGGGGGGACGAACGACAAGCTGCTTCGCCTGATCCGGGAAAGCGGCCGCATCCCGGACAGCGGGGGACTCGACTCGGTCCTCTCTTCCATCTCAGGGTATTCGGGAAAGCTCCACACAGGGCCCGAATTCAGCCAGTGGGTGGTGAAGGCCGCCCTCCAGACAGCCGATCCCCGCTCGGCACTGAACAGGACTGCCCGTCTTCTTTCCGGGATCGACGATCCCAACTTCTATTCCCTCCTCGAGGACCCTGACGGTATCCGTTGCCTCATGGTCATCCTCGGGTACAGCAACTTTCTTTCCTCCCTGATCATGCGTTCTCCCGCCGACTATATCTGGCTCATGAGGGAAGTGGGGCTTGCGGACAGCCGGAGCCTGGCCGACATGAGGCTGGACCTTCTCACGGCCTCGGACCGCGAACTGAACCAGGAAGAGACGGCCGAGCTGCTCCGGGCCAACAAGTACCGGGAGATGCTGCGTATCGGGGTCCGGGACCTTCTCGGATCGGCGACCCTTGGAGAGACGATCTCGGACATCTCCCACCTGGCCGAAGCCTCCATCGACATCGCGGTGGAGTCGGCTTACCGGGAACTCAAGGAAAAACACGGTGTTCCCATCCACACCACGGCCGAGGGACTCAACCGGCCTTGCCGGTTTTCCGTTCTGGGCATGGGGAAGCTGGGGGGGGAGGAACTCAACTACAGCTCGGACATCGACCTTTACTACCTCTACAGTTCCCACGTGGGGATGACAACGGGGCGCCCTGCCCCTTCGGGAGGGTACCGGGATGCCATCGAGAACCACCGGTTCTTCGTCCGGATGGGGGAGATCGTCACGAAACTGCTCAACGAGCGCACCTCCTCCGGGATCGTGTTCCGGGTGGACCTGCGGCTGCGTCCCGAGGGCGATTCGGGAGAGATCGCCTACTCCATCCCGAGCCTGGACGTCTACTACCAGTCATGGGGACGCACGGTGGACCGGCTTGCCCTGCTCAAGGCAAGGCCCGTGGGGGGGGAACGACGGGTAGGGGAGGAGTTTCTCGAGCACATGGGGCCGTTTATTTACCGCCGGCATCTCGACTACGATACCCTGGAGGAGATCGGTCTCCTGAAAGACCGGATCGACCGGCACACCAGGGAAGATGCCAGGGGCGTCAGGGACGTCAAGCTGGGCCGGGGGGGGATCCGGGAGATCGAGTTTATCATCCAGACCCTCCAGCTCATCCACGGGGGGAGGACCTCCGCGGTACGGGAGCGAAACAGTTTAAGGGCCCTGGACCGGCTCATGGAGAACGGGTTCATCACCGAGCGTGACGCGGAGGCCCTCCGCGAGGCCTACACCTTCCTGCGCAATGTCGAGCACCGCATCCAGCTGGTTGAGGAACGTCAGACACAGTTGCTGCCCAGAAGCGATGAGGACCTTGTAAAACTGGTGTGGAGCATGGGGTTCGTTGGCGACGGGTCCCCGGACACGGCGCGGTTCCTGGAAACCTTCGATTCGTTGACCGGCCAGGTGGCCGAACAGTTCAACCGGCTGTTTCACAGGGAGAGTGTCCCGGTACCCGAAGGGGCGCCGGAGCACGACGATCTGCTGGACGAGGAACTCAGCAGGGAAAAGGCGGTCGAAAAGCTCGCCGCCGCCGGCTTCAAGGATCCCGAATCCGCCTACGACAACCTGGTCCTGCTCCGGGACGGACCGCCCTACGGCCACTTTTCCGACACCTGCCGGAACCTGCTGCGACAGATAGCGCCCGTCCTCCTGGCCCACATGGGGGCTGTTTCGGACCCCGACGCCGTGCTCGTGAACCTGGAGCGCTTCATCAGCCGGGTGGGAGCGAGGGCCTCCTACTACTCCATGCTCGCCGCCAACCCCGAAGCTGCGAGGCTCCTGGTGGTCCTCTTCGGCTCGAGTCCATTCCTGTCCGCACTGGTTATCCGGCAGCCCGATCTCCTGGACGTCATCGTGGCCGGAACCGACCTGGCGGCGGTTAAACCCCGCGAGGAGATCGTGGAGGAGGTTCGGGGCCTGATGGTGTCGAGCCCCTCCCTGGAAGACGAACTCATGGTCCTGAGACGGTACCGCAACGGCGAGGTCCTTCGCCTGGGACTCGGGGACCTGCTCGGGGTGAAGGAGCTTCCGGTCATCAACGCTGAATTGACCGGACTGGCCGAGGTCCTCCTGGATGCCTCGTGGCGGATCGCCGTCCGGGAAGCGGGGGGAGGGGAGGAACTGTCCGCGGGGAGTTTCGCCGTCGTGGCCATGGGCAAGGCCGGGGGACGGGAAATGAACTACAGCTCCGACCTGGACATGATCTTCATCTACGATGGGGGTGCAGGGGACGGGATCGGGGGCAGCCGCGAGCATTACACGAGGGTCGCCCAGAGGATGATCACCGTGCTCACCAGCCCCACGGCCGAGGGAGTCCTTTACAGGATCGACATGAGGCTCAGGCCTTCGGGCCAGGCCGGGCCCCTCGTCACCACCCTGGAAGCGTTCGAAAGGTATCACCGCGAAGGGGCCATGGTCTGGGAGCAGCAGGCCATGACCAAGGCGCGGTGGATATGCGGAGACGACCGGTTCCGGGAAAGGGTGGAAAATGTCATCGAGGAACTCGCCTTCGGCCGGCCGCTGACTTCCAGGGGGCTGGAGGAGATCGTCCGGGTAAGAGCCCGGATGGAAGAAGAGATCGGGCAGGAGGCGGGGGGGCAGCATTACGACATCAAGGCAGGCCCCGGCGGGCTCGTGGACGTGGAGTTCGCCGTCCAGATCCTTCAGTTGACATACGGTCACGCTTACCCCCCCCTGCGTACACCCACGACGATGAAAGCCCTTGAAACTCTTTGGAAAACTGGACTTGTAGATGAAAATCAGTATAATGTCTGGCACCGCGCCTACCGTTTTTTCAGGGAGGTTGAAAACGGTTCCCAGCTATACCAGGACCGGTCGGATCCCCGTGTTCCGAAGGACGAGGCCAGGGCGCTTCCCATGGCGCGGAGGCTCGGTTACGAGGGGGCACATGGCGCCAGACGGTTCCTCGATGAAGTGGTGAATACCCGTGAGAAGGTGCGGCAGGAGTTTAACGGCATCGTTGCCGCCTTGAGGGAGAAGCTCGGAGACGGCGCCTGAAGAGCCCTCACTATCTAGATAAAATACGATCGGTGTAAAGCGATCGTATTTTATAGAGGACGAAGAATGGTCACACCGGTGTCGAAGATATGGATGAACGGTAAAATGGTGGACTGGAACGACGCACAGGTCCACGTCCTGACCCACACCCTCCATTACGGACTGGGAGTCTTCGAGGGGATCAGGTTTTACGAGACCCCCGAAGGGCCCGGGATCTTCCGGCTGGCTGATCACGTCAAGCGCCTTTACGATTCGTCCCACATATGCCGGATCGACGTTCCCTATGACTGGGACACCCTTTGGGAGGCTCACCTGGATGTGGTCAGGGTCAACGGCCTCAAGAGCGGTTACATCCGCCCGGTGGTCTACATCAAGGACGGTCCCATGGGGCTTCTCGTTACCGAGGACAACCCGGTGGGTGTGTTCATCGCCACCTGGGCCTGGGGCGCCTACCTGGGAGAGGATGGGCTGAAGAACGGGATCCGTACCAAGATCGCCTCCTTTGCACGCCACCACGTCAACGCCTCCATGAGCAAGGCCAAGGTCAACGGGGCCTACGTCAACTCCATCCTCGCCAAGCGGGAGGCCTGCCAGGCCGGTTACGACGAGACGATCATGCTCGACACCTCCGGATACGTCAGCGAAGGCAGCGGCGAGAACCTGTTCATCGTCCGGGACGGGGTCATCAAGACCACATCCCTGACCTCCATTTTAAACGGGATCACCCGGGACAGCGTCATGACCCTCGCCGGCGAGCTGGGCTACGAGGTCGTGGAAGACAGGTTCACACGGGATGAGCTGTACATTTCAGACGAGGCGTTCTTCACCGGCACCGCCGCGGAGGTCACCCCCATCCGGGAGGTGGACGACCGGATCATCGGGGAGGGGAAACCCGGTCCTGTCACTAAAAAGATCCAGGAAGCCTACTTCAAGGCGGTCCACGGTGAGGATCCGAACCACAGGGACTGGATAACAGTGGTCTGAAAGACACAATAAACAAGAGGCGAAGAGACAAAGAGGGGAATGAGCCAGATGGTTTCTTCCCCTTTTCCCCTTTTCTCCTCCTCTCCTTTTTCAGTCACCAATCCTGCCAAACTCTGTATACAGGGAGTTCCAATTGATTAATGTCCCACAACCGGATGAGCGTACCCTGTTTTTAATCGACGGCAGCTCCTACATCTATCGCGCCTACCACGCGATCAGGTCTCTTTCCACCCGCTCCGGCTTTCCCACAAACGCCATCTTCGGTTTCTCCAACATGCTGCTCAAGGTGCTCCGGGACCATCAGCCGACTTACGCGGCCATGGTCATGGACGCGCCAGGTCCAACCTTCCGCCACGAGGCCTATCCGGAGTACAAGGCCAACCGTCCCCCCATGCCCGATGACCTTGTCGTCCAGATGCCGCGCATCGACGAGGTGACGAAGGCGTTCAACATCCCATGCCTGAGGATTCAGGGAATGGAGGCCGATGACATCATCGCCACCCTGGCGCGTCAATACGCCGGTAAAGTGGACCGGGTGGTCATCGTCTCCTCCGACAAGGACCTCATGCAGCTGGTCGGCCCCGGCGTGGTCATGCTCGACACCATGAAGGACAAGTGGATCGGTGTCGACGAGGTTGTGGAAAAGTTCGGTGTGGAGCCTTCCCGTGTGGCCCATGTCCTGGCCCTTACGGGGGACTCGGCGGACAACGTTCCCGGCCTTCGAGGTGTGGGCCCGAAGACTGCGGGCAAACTCATCGCGCAGTTCGGTTCGGTGGAGGAACTCATCGCCCGCAGCGACGAGGTCGGGGGGAAACTGGGCCAGAGGCTGCCCGCCGAAGCCGAGGCGGTGCGCCAGTCCCTGGCCCTCGTGACCCTCAGGGACGACCTTGATGTGAGCCGGGATCTGGAGGATCTGAAGGTGACCGGGCTGGACGGCGGGGCGGTGAGGCAGCTGTTCGAGGAACTGGAGTTTACCCGCCTTGTCAACGAACTGGTGCCGAGGGAGGCTCTGGGCCGGGAGGGGTACCGTACCGTCCTCACCGTAGACGAACTGGAGCATCTTGCCGGAGTCCTGTCCGCCGCCGGGCGTTTTGCCCTGGATGTTGAAACCGATAATCTTGATCCCATGCGGGCAGGTCTCGTGGGGATCTCTTTTTCCTGGGCCGAGGGGCAGGCGGCCTACATTCCCCTGACACATAACTACCTGGGAGCCCCCGGCCAGCTACCGGCGCCCACGGTCCTCGAGGTGCTCGGGCCCCTGCTGGCGGACCGGTCCATCGGGAAGATCGGCCAGAATATCAAGTACGATCTTACCGTGCTGCACAGGGCCGGATGGCCCCTGGCGGGGATATCCTTCGACACCATGATCGCTTCGTGGCTCACGAACCCTTCGCGTCGCAGCCACGGACTGGACGAGATCGCCTCGGAACTTTTCGGACACACCATGATCACCTACAAGGAGCTTACAAAGCGCGGGCGGGAACAGCTCACTTTCGACCAGGTGCCCATTGAGGAAGCGTCCACCTACTCGTGTGAGGACTCTGACGTGACGTACCGGGCGGCGGCTCCCCTTGGCGGGGAACTCGACGAGATGGAACTGACGGGGCTTTTCGCCGATGTTGAGATGCCCCTCGTCCTCGTCCTCGCTCACATGGAACAGGCAGGTATCCTCCTGGACACCCATCTCCTGTCCGGGATCTCCAATGAGCTGGGCGGCAAGGTCAGGGAACTGGAGGCCCGGATCCACGAGGAGGCAGGACACCCCTTTAACGTCAACTCGCCCCGTCAGCTGGGACAGGTCCTGTTCACCGAACTGGGGCTGCCCCCGGTGAGGAAGACCAAGACAGGGTATTCCACCGACGACGACGTTCTCCTCGCACTTTCAAGCCGGCACCACCTGCCGGCCATGGTAAGGGAGTACCGCACCCTCGCCAAGCTCCGGTCCACCTACGTGGACGCCTTGCCGGCCCTCGTGCATCCGGAAACGGGCCGGATCCACACCTCATTCAACCAGGCGGTCACCTCCACGGGCCGGCTGTCCTCCTCGGACCCCAACCTTCAGAACATCCCCATCCGGACGGAGGAGGGGCGGCGCATCAGGGAAGCTTTCATTGCCCCCGAGGGTATGGTCCTCCTTTCGGCCGATTACTCCCAGGTGGAGTTGAGGGTCCTGGCTCACCTGTCGGGTGACCCCGGTCTCGTGGAGGCGTTCGAGATGGGACAGGATGTCCACGCCCGGACCGCCTGCCAGGTCCTGGGGGCTGTTCCCGGCCGGGTGGAGCCGGAGCTGCGCCGCCGGGCCAAGGTGATCAACTTCGGGATCATCTACGGGATGAGCGCCTTTGGCCTTTCCAGGGAACTGGGCATCTCCCCGGGCGAAGCCGCCCGCATCATCGACGAATACTTCAACGTGTACTCGGGGGTGAAGGAGTTCACGGAGAAGATCCTGGCCGAAGCCCGGCAGAACGGGTACGTCCAGACCCTTCTCAAGAGAAGGCGCATCCTGCCTGAACTGGAGTCGAAGAACCCCAACACCCGCCAGTACGGGGAGCGCATGGCCATCAACACGCCGATACAGGGCACCGCGGCGGACCTTATCAAGATGGCCATGCTCCTGGTCCACGGAGGGTTGGCCGGTCATGCCCCCGGGGCGAGGATGCTCCTGCAGGTCCACGACGAACTCCTCTTCGAGGTCCCCGAGGGACAGGTCGAGGCAGCCTCTGCCTTCGTCAGAAACACCATGGAGGGAGTCATGGAACTCAGCGTGCCGCTGGTGGTGGATGTGGGTTGGGGCAGGAACTGGGCGGAGGCCCATTAGGGCAGAAGTTTGCGGTTTACAGTTTACTGTTCACAGTGATTGCAACTCCCGGTGCGGTTATACTGTAAACCGTTAACTGTAAACAGTTAACTCCTTTACTTCCATTGACCGTGCCTCCACCCCTATGTTAGATTTTCACATGCCTTTCCGGGAAATCCGCACCAGCTTCGTCACGGGGGGGACGGGGTTCGTCGGAAGCCACCTGGTGGACCATCTTCTCCAGCGCGGCTCCGAGGTGCGATGTCTGGTCCGCGACCGGTCGAGGACCAGGTGGCTGCAAGGTAAGCCTGTCACCCTTGTCGAGGGTGATCTCGATTCCGAAGCGATCATTAGAGACGCTGCCTCGGGGACCGACGCCTTTTTCCATCTGGCCGGGGCTACCGCTGCGGCCTCCCGGGAACAGTATTTCAGGGTTAACGCCGAGGGGTCCCGGAAGGCGGCAAGAGCCGCCCTAGAGGCGGCGGAGCCTCCCGGTGTCTTTATCTATGTGTCGAGCATGGCGGCGGTGGGGCCGGGTCTGTCCGGTGAGGTTGTGGCAGAAACTCGTCGACCCCTGCCGGTCACCGATTACGGCCGGAGCAAACTGGATGGGGAGCGGATCCTTTCAGGGATGGGGCCCCTTCCGTTGGTGACCTTGCGTCCGCCGACGGTTTACGGTCCCAGGGACCGGGAAGTCCTGCCCATGTTCAGGCTCGCTTCGAAGGGGTTCTTGCCGCTCCTGAACCCGGAAGCCTCCCTCAGCCTGGTTCACGTGGAAGACCTGGTCAGGGGGATCGTGGCGGCAGCACAGCACAGCAGGATAGGGGAGACCTATTTCATCACGCACCCTGAGCCGATAGCGACGGTTGATCTGCCCGGGTATTTCAGTGATGCTTTGGGGAGAAGGGTCAGGGGGCTCAGGGTTCCCGGTGGGGTGCTGGCCGCCGCCGCATCCGTGTCGGAAGGCTGGGGCAGGCTCACGGGCCGCATGCCCGTTTTTAACCGCCAGAAGGTGCGGGAACTGACGGCTGCCAGCTGGGTGTGCAGCTACGAAAAGGCCCGCGAACAAATCGACTTCACAGCCGGCATTGCTATCGCTGACGGGGTCGCCAGGACCGCCCGTTGGTACGAAGAGCAGGGTTGGCTTTAATCTTGATAGAGTCGCAAAAAGTCCAATCCGGGACTTTTCGCTCCACGGAAAGGGAAAAGCGTCGTTTTCCCTTTCCT
>JARGFV010000094.1 GCA_029210545.1 bacterium | reverse complement strand
GCTCTCCCCCCTGGATATCGCCTTTCGGTGCTTTTCACACCAAAGAGGTGATTGATTTGTTTCCTTCCGAGGGATGTGCGGGAAGTTGCGCGTCATGCCAGACAGTGATGATCCAGGCGGTCTTGCCTTTGACGCGATAGAAAAACCGAATCTTTAAAATGCTCAAGCATTTTAAAGATGGTGCGTAAATTGTGCGCGCTCGTGGAAAGTCCTGGTTTGGATGCGCATTATCTGCACGGGCCTGATCCGCGGCTTACGGCGGGTTTTTTTAATTTACCTATAAAATTCAATGTGTTAGCATCGAATTTTATAGTTGGCATACAGCTTGCTAAGTATGCCAGCGAAGGCTCCTTTCTCATCCCCGGTGGCCGGCAGCGGCAAACCCTTTCTCCCCTCCTAACCCTGCCGGCCAACCGGGACTTTAAATTTAAAAGAAATCCCCGATTCATTACCTGAATCGGGGATTTTTTTTAAATCTGATCCCCGTTTTCGCGGGGAAAACAAGTTTAAAACACCACAGTCAGTTGTTCAGGGCAGTTGCTCCCCCTGATGAAAACAATTCTCTGTGGTCTCTGTTACCTGTGTGAAACCATGTGTCCTGAGGCCATAGGCCGTAATCACTGCCACCTTAAATCCCCAGTATCTTTCCCGGCATGGGGAAGTAAAAATCCACAACCCGAAATCCGTTGGTGCTTCTTTTCAGGCACCAATGGATTTCGGGTTCTTGACAACCAACTCCCTTTCCCATAGTTTCAATTGGCGACTTTTGATAGGGCCGCACAAAGTCCGGACAGGACTATGTGCTCCACGGAAAGGGAAAAGTGTGATTTTCGCTTTCCTCACGGAGGCTGCGGATAGATCGCCAAAGTCCGGGTGGGACTTTGGCTTAACGGATCAATGGCACATTGGCAGGCCATTGATCCGGGCGCCCTTCCCGGGCGCGGCTCCTTTTGCCGGTCATCGATCCGGGCGCCCTTCCCGGGCGCGGCTGCCCATTGATCCGGGCGCTCCCCACAGGGTGCGTTGATTGATCTTTTCGCGAGTCCATTACTATTAGATAACCTCGTAAAATGTATCCGTTAGAGTTTATGGGAGCCATTTTACGAGATGGGGAGGGGAACCCCCATAGATATAATACCCTGTCGTACAAGGAGGATCACATGGGCAAGATGCGTGTGTTTTTTACCGTTTCACTGATCGTCGCGATTATGGCGCTCGGGGCCGGCCCCGCCGCGGCGGGGCCCCTGAAGACCAACCTTTTCGGCCTGGACGGGCTGTTTGTGGCCACTGGCGGATCCACGCTTGAAGCCGGGGCCCTGGCCGTCGGCGGCTCCATGCTCATCATCAATGATGACTTAATTGACAAATCGACGGTACCGGTAACCGTGACCTACGGCGCCACGTCCACCGTCGAGATCGCCGCCGCCTTCGAGGCGTACAAGAGCTTTGACGACGGCGCTACCGACGACACCGGCTCAGGGGACCTTTACCTCTCGGCCAAGTTCGCCGTGCAGGAGGAGACGCCCGACTACCCCGCCGCCGCCCTGGGCCTTCGGCTCAAGCTCCCCATGGCCGACGCCCCGTTGAGCAGCGAGGAAACGGACATCACCATTTTCGCGGCGGCCGGCATGGACATGAAGGGCGTTACAGGGGTCCTCAACGTGGAATACTTCATGCCTGGTGAAAGTAACGCTGAAAACCAGGTCAATTACGTGGTGGGTGTGGCGATTCCCTACTCCGATACAACCGATTTCACACTGGAACTCATGGACAACGATCTCGTCTGGGACATGTTCGCCGCCGGGGCCACCTTCGACATGGGCCCTGCCCTGAACTTCGGCATGGGGGTCGGATTCGGACTCAACGACCCCTCAGCCGACTTCGCGGCGCTGGGAAAACTGACCTTTTCATTCTAGGCTGAAAAGGAGTAGGCGATGGGGTCTGTTGGCCCCCTTCTCCTTATCGTTTTGAGGATCAGGATTCAGCAAAGTTTCGGGGGGGATGACAAAGTCCATCGGCGGCGCCGGAAGGCATCCAACGCACCGCCGGAATCCATACCGGGAGTCGACCGAGGGTTTTCAAGAAGGCTCCCGGTATCAAGACAGGAGAGTGACCATGATCAAGAAGAGGATTTATTCGCCCGGTCCGGTGGATGTGTCCCCGTACACCTCCCTGGAGATGGCAAAACCGATCCTGCACCACAGAACCGGGGAGTTCGAGGCCATCGTCGCCGACGTGGTGGAAGGCCTCAAGTATGTTTTCCAGACCAGGGGCGACGTGCTGGTCTTCGCCTCCTCCGGCACGGGCGCCATGGAGGGCGCCGTCAGCAACATCCTCAACCCCGGCGACAAGGCTATCTGCGTGCGGGGCGGCAAGTTCGGCGAGCGCTGGTCCCAGCTGGTCTCGAAGTTCGGCGGCGTACCCGTCGATATCGACGTCGAGTGGGGACAGGCGGTCGACCCGAAGATCATCGCCGACAAGCTCGCGGCCGATCCCTCCATCAAGGCGGTCTACCTCCAGGCCAGCGAGACCTCCACAGGGGTGGCGTCCCCCATCAGGGAGATCGCCGGCATCGTCAAGGGGTACGATAATACGCTCATCGTGGTGGACGGCATCACCGCCGTCGGCGTCATGAACCTCCCCTTTGACGAGTGGGGCCTCGATATCGTCGTGGGCGGCTCCCAGAAGGCCTGGCGCCTTCCTCCCGGGCTCGCCTTCGCGGCGGTCAGCGAAAAGGCGTGGGGCTTTGTCGAGAAGTGCACCCAGCCCCGCTACTACTTCGACTGGGCCAAGGAGAAGAAGAGCCTTGCCAAGAACACCACGGCCTACACGCCGGCCGTATCGCTCTTCGTCGGCCTTCAGCAGGTGCTCGGCGAGATCCGCGAAGAGGGGCTCGACTCCCTGTTCGCCCGGTCGGCTTCCTACGCCAACGCCTTCAGGGCCGGCATGACCGCGCTGGGCCTCAAGCTTTTCGCGCCCGATTCCCCTTCCGATTCCATCACGGCGGTCCGCGGTCCGGAAGGGATGGATACAGGGTCCATCGTCAAGCATCTCGCGGCAAAATACGGCATCACGATCGCCGGCGGCCAGGATCACGCCAAGGGCAAGATCTTCCGGGTGTCCCACATGGGGTATCTTGACGCCCTGGACATGGTGACGGTCGTAGCGGCCATCGAGATGACCCTGAAGGAACTCGGCCAGCCGGTGGAGCTGGGGGCCGGCGTCAAGGCGGCCCAGAAAGTTTTCGTATCATAACAATGAATTTCAGTGAAATTCATTGTGTTTAAACACTGGATCGATCGAAAAGGAACTTTAACGCGCAAAACTCGGACCAACATCATGTCGGCGTTTTGTGTCTGGAGGGATATATGAAAGTACTCGTCAGCGACAAGCTTTCAGAAGCAGGTGTGGAGATCCTGAAACGCGCCCCGGGCCTGTCGGTGGATGTCAAGACCGGCCTTTCCCCTGAAGAGCTCAAGAAGATCATCGGGGAATATGACGGCCTGGCCATACGCAGCGCCACCAAGGTCACCGCCGAGATCCTCGGAGCCGCCTCAAGGCTCAAGGTCGTCGGCCGGGCGGGTATCGGTGTGGATAATGTCGACATCCCCGAGGCGACCAAAAGGGGTGTCGTGGTCATGAACACCCCGGGCGGCAACACCGTGACCACAGCCGAGCACGCCATCTCCATGATGTGCGCCCTGGCCCGGAAGATCCCCCAGGCCGATGCCGGCATGAAGGCGGGACGCTGGGACAAGAAACTTTACATGGGAGTCGAGCTCTTCCACAAGACACTGGGTATCGTGGGCATCGGGAACATCGGCTCCATCGTGGCCGACCGGGCCCAGGGGCTGAAGATGACCGTCATCGCGCACGACCCCTACATGAGTGAAACGGCCGCCTCCAGGCTCGGTGTCGAACTGGTGGAGCTGGAGGACCTCTACAAGCGTGCTGATTTCATCAGTATCCACGTTCCCAAGACGGAGGAGACAAAGAACCTCCTGAACATGGAAGCGTTCAAGAAGATGAAGCCGGAGGTGCGGATCATCAACTGCGCGCGGGGCGGCATCGTCAACGAGGCCGACATGGCCGAGGCCCTCACAAAAGGTCTTGTGGCCGGGGCGGCCTTCGACGTCTTCGCGTCCGAACCCATGGAAGAGGGCAACCCGCTCAGGGGCCTGGACAACGTCGTCCTCACGCCCCACCTCGGAGCGTCCACCAACGAGGCACAGGAGAACGTTGCCATCGCCGTGGCCCACCAGATCGCCGATTACCTCGTCAACGGGACCATCGCCAACGCCGTCAATGTTCCGTCGGTGAGCAGTGAGATCCTGCCCAAGGTCCGCCCCTACCTGGAGCTGGCCGAAAAACTGGGGTCCCTGACTTCGCAGCTGGCGGGATTCGCTCCCAAAACGGTCCAGGTCCGTTACGCCGGCTCCGTTCAGGAACTTCCCCTCGAGTCCATGACCATCAGTGTCCTGAAAGGGGTCATGGAGCCTATCCTGGGCGTGGGTGCGGTGAACTTCGTCAACGCGTCCGTGCTGGCACAGGACAGGGGCCTCAAGTTCAACGAAGTCAAGAGTTCCAAGGATGAGGATTACAGCAACCTCATCGAGGTTACCCTGGCGGCCAACGGCGAGGAGATGGCCGCTGCCGGTTTCATCTTCGAGGGACGCCAGCCGAGGATCATCCGTCTCGGCGGTTTTTCCATGGAAGCGATCCCGGAGGGCATCGTGCTCGTGATTTCCAACGAGGACCGGCCCGGTGTCATCGGCAACCTGGGCGGCACTCTGGGCACACACGGTGTCAATATCGCCAGCATGCGGATAGGACGGGACAAGCCGGGAGGCCGGGCGCTTTCTTTCCTCCAGGTCGACGCCGATCCCGGCGAGGAGGTCCTCGCCGAACTGGCCAAGCTGCCCCACATCAAGAAGGTCACGAAGGTCAAGTTCTAGCTGTGAGCCTGCCGGAAAGACCTCACAGGCTCCAAGGTATATATAAACTTGGGTCTTCCGGTTAATGCGCACCTGGGTGTTGCCACTCCAAATTCACAAAGCTGATTCACCACGGAGTCACGGAGTTCACGGAGAAAGGCGGACAACCTGGGGGAAGTCTCGACCAGCTTAGGTGAAGGGAAAAGCTTAAGCTCTTTTGATTTCCTCTGTGTCCTCCGTGTCTCTAGTGAGTCACATCCTTACCGTGACGAACGGGTGGTGAAAAAGGATTTAGCTCTTTGGATTTTGGGGAGGCAGCAATCAGTTGTGAGATGTATGGTTTCGCTTGAGTGTATTCATTTCCCGGATGAGCCAAAAACCTTAACACAGAGGGCCGCCTCTGCATAACGCTGTGTTAAGGCTTTTGCCGTTCTTATTGGTGCAGTCCGGTGGATACTCGCGGCCTGCGCAGGGTTGCGTCTGGAAACAGGTATACTGAAAAAATGAGATCAAACAATATCGGTCTGCTGCCGGCCGGCGTTTTCGAGATGACACCGGACAAGACCGCCTTCATAAGGCGTGTCGAGGAGACCCTCCTCGCTGTTTTTACCCGGTGGGGTTACCGGGAGATCCGGACGCCTGCCATCGAATATCTGGATACCATGTCCCGGGGACTCGGCGACGATGAACTGGATATGGCGTTCAAGCTGGTGGACCGCGCGACCGGGAAACTGATGGTCCTTCGCTCCGACGTGACACCCCAGGTTGCGCGGATGGTCTCCATGGCCATGTCCGGTATCCCGCTGCCCCTGCGCCTGTGCTACGTGGCGGACGTGTACCGCCACGCTGACGACCCCAACCACCCCCGGAGGGAGCTCATCCACGCCGGTGTGGAGCTGGTCGGCGTGGACGATCCCCAGGCCGATGCCGAGGTTCTTGCGGTCGGCGCCGAAGCCCTGGCGGGACTCGGGATGACAGGGATCCGCATGAGCGTGGGCCAGGTCCAGTACGCGAGAGGCCTGTTTAAAGAGGCGGCATTTTCAACCGGGACCGAGGACGCGGTGGTGACCGCCGCCTGCCGCAAGGATCGCGGCGAAATGGAGATCCTCCTGGACAGGGAGAGAGTAGACGGCAGGGTCGCCGACGCTGTGCTCGCCCTCGTTGAACTTTCCGGCACCCGGGAAGTCCTGGACCGCGCCCGGGACCTCGCCCCCAACGATGTATGCCGGGGAGCCATCGAGAACCTCGATGAGATCCTCGATCTGGCGCGCATTTACGGCGTCGGGGAGGAACAGATCACGGTGGACCTGGGTGATCTGGCCACCTTCCGCTATCACACGGGGGCTGTGTTTACAGGGTACGTGGCCGGATCGGGGAGGGCTGTGCTGAGGGGCGGGCGGTACGACGGCCTTGTGGAAAAGTACGGGCGTCCGGCGCCTGCCACCGGGTTCGGCGTGGACATCCTGGAGGCGGTGGAGGTCACGGCCCTGTCGGGAACCGGTGACCCGGCCATCGATTACCTGCTCGTGAACCGCACCGGTGACCGGGCCGGCGGGCTCCGCATGTCGGTAGCGCTGAGGGACAAGGGGAAAAAGGTGCTCTGCCTCATCAGGGATATCCCGGACCGGGACCTGGGGGCGTACATAAGCGCCCACCGCATCGGGAAGGTGCTGGTTATGGAGGAAGGCGCCGGGATGACATTGTACAACCCAGACACAGGGGAAAAAGAACCATTTGATCCAGTCGATCTTTAGGGCCACTTATCAGCTTTTTGCTGACAACCTGGTCTTTTTTCCGGAGGGAAAAAAGACACCGGAGGAAAAACCATGTCCAATGTCGTCATCGTAGGGGCACAGTGGGGGGACGAAGGCAAGGGGAAGATCGTCGACGTCTACACCCAGAGGGCGGACCTGGTCGTCAGGTACCAGGGCGGCCACAACGCGGGACACACCGTCGTCATCGGCAATGACACCTTCATCCTGCACCTGATCCCATCGGGGATCCTCCACGAGGGAAAAAGGTGTGTCATAGGCAACGGGGTGGTCATCTCACCCGAGGCCCTTGTCCAGGAGATGAACAGTCTTGCGGGCAAGGGAGTCGATATGGCCGGCCGTTTATTCATCAGCGAGCGGGCTCATGTCATCATGCCCTACCATACCGCCCTGGATCTTGCCCGGGAGGAAAAACAGGGAGCAAAAGCCATCGGAACGACAGGGCGCGGGATCGGTCCCGCCTATGAGGACAAGGTCAACCGCTCCGGGATCAGGATCGGGGATCTTTTGAACCCGGGCGTCTTCCGGGAGAGGCTCAGGAACGCCCTCGATTTCAAGAATTTCATTCTCACTGAATATTTCGGCAAGGAAGCCTTCGATGAACAGGAGATCTTTGACTCCACCCTGGCCCTCGTGGAGCAGTTCAAGGGTCATATTACGAACACATCCAACTTCCTGCAGATGGCTCTTGAAAGCGGCAAGAACATCCTCTTCGAGGGTGCCCAGGGAAGCCACCTGGACGTGGACCACGGGACTTACCCCTTCGTGACATCCTCCTCCACGGCCGCCGGCGGCGCGAGCACCGGCTCCGGTGTGGGTCCGCGCAACATCGACGCGGTCATTGGAATCTCCAAGGCCTATACCACAAGGGTGGGCGGCGGACCGTTTCCCACGGAGCTCAAAGATGAAATGGGAGAACGCATCAGGGAAAAGGGCGGAGAGTACGGGGCCACAACCGGCCGCCCGCGGCGCTGCGGGTGGTTCGACGCCGTGGTTGTCAGGCAGAGCGCGAGGATGAACGGTTTGACCGGCCTGGTCCTTACCAAGCTGGACGTGCTTGACGGCATCAATCCTGTCCGGATCTGTACAGGCTACACCTGCGGCAGCAGGGATTACGACGTGGTCCCATCCGGGATCGAGGAACTGGAAGGGTGCAGCCCTGTCTACGAGGATCACCCGGGGTGGAGCAAACCCACGGCGGGATGCAAGCGGTGGGACGACCTGCCGCCCGAGGCACAGGCCTATGTCAGGAGGATCGAGGAACTTACGGCGGTTCCGGTGGCGATCGTTTCCACTGGCCAGGAACGTTCCGATCACATCGAGCTGATGGATCCGTTCAAGCGATAAGAAATCGGGGAAAACCGTTTGACACGGGGATGCGGCGACACGGAGACACGGGGAATGATCTGCTCCGCGTCACCCCTTCGCGGCGTCGCCGCGTCTCGGGGTTCCTGCCTCGGGGGTTCCTCTCTGTCACTTTGCAACCTTGACAACATGGCCAAAGTCTATTAGAAAGAACCGCTTTAGAGCCCGTAGCTCAGTCAGGTAGAGCACCGGACTTTTAATCCGATGGCCGAAGGTTCGAATCCTTCCGGGCTCACCACTTTATTTTTCTTTCAGAAAAATAAAGATGAAATATCAATACCAGAAGTGGAAGTTGTTCCTTCTCATAGTTCTTGTTTTCCGTAAGGAAAACTCAGATAAATTTTACGCAGTAAAATTTATGTCCCCATCGTCTAGCCCGGCCCAGGACACCGGCCTTTCACGCCGGCGACACGGGTTCAAATCCCGTTGGGGACGCCAAATACAAAGGCCCCGGAGAGTCACTCTCCGGGGCCTTTTAAGTATCGGAGTAACGGGGTATGGGGGTATCGGGGTAAATTCAACAAAGGCAAGGGGCCTTCCTCCGACACTACATTACACTGACACACCGACACCTGTATTCACCCTGGCCGTTTTATTTTTGGCGATGGAAAGGACCAGGAGAGGGAAAAAAAGCCATAGTAAAAAGCTGTCTCCGCAAGGGATATCGTTAGACAGTACTCGGTCTGGCAAGTTGTTGAACCGGATGTGGATATGATCGTTCGCGCTTCGGAATTAGAGGAGCGCCATAAGTTGTCCTTCCGGGACGCGCTTATCGTGGCCGCCGCGCGCCGGGCGGGGGCCGCAATGATCCTGACGGAGGATCTGAGCCACGGCGAGACCATCGACGGAGTGTCAATTGAGACTCCGTTTGCGGGCGAGTAGGGGATAAGAGCAGGCGATAGGCAATAGGCTGTGGGCGATGGGGAATGGCATAGCCCAAAGTTGATGACTTCGCAAAAAGTCATCAACGCGCCCCGCGCGGGGTGCCCAAATCAATGACCCGCCGCGCCTGGGAAGGGCGCCCGGATCGAGTGCCAATGGCTGTGTGTTCGATCCGTGAGGGAACCGAAAACCACGCTTTTCGGTTCCCGTTGAGCCAAAGTCCTGCCCGGGCTTTGGCGATATTACAGCAGCCTCCGTGAGGGAAGGGAAAACCACGTTTTTCCCTTTCCCCAGGACATTAATGAGCCAGGAAAAGTCCCGGATAAGACTTTTTGCGACCCTATCAAAGTCCAACCGCAAAATCCGGACTGTTTACTGTTAACCGACAACTATAAACAGTAAACTTTTCACCTTGACACTAGCGGCCAAACCCTGTATTTAGGATATTATAAAATATTAATGCAATAGCCAGCCGTCGGCGGAGAGTTGATCGCTGAGACAAGACCGGAGTGTTACTATGAACATACTGAAAAAACTGCTTGGTACGCCCGTGCGGCCTTCGGAAGCGGAACTCACCCGGAACGAAGAGTGCTGGTGCGGCAGCGGAGAGAAGTACAAGCGCTGTCACATGGAAAAGGACCTGATGAAAGAGCGCAGGGAGGCAGCGGCCTGCCGGCGGTACTCGTGAGGATAGCGCTGGCCGGGAGTCTCCCGGCCGCGGGAAAAAGCCCTCGGAGAACTTTCTCCCGAGGGCTTTTTCGTATCGGAGTATCGGGGTGTCGAGGTGTCGAGGTGTCGAGGTAACTACGTACCTAAGTATCAAAGTAGCCACGTATCTAGCCCGCATTATTCATGATGCAAATGAGATGTCAGCTAACTGTGTGGCAATTAAAGATAAATGGGAATGGCACTA
>JARGFV010000093.1 GCA_029210545.1 bacterium | reverse complement strand
TCCCCTTCGGGGACTTCAGGAAAACCTGCTTCGCCTGAAGGCGAGGGGTTTCCACCATCCCCGAAGGGGACACTAAGTACCTGGTGCCAAGAAAAACGCTGCTTTTTGATCTACCTGGCACCCGGCACGCAGCGCTACATCCTGCCCGCAATTCCCCATCTCCGGTAACAAAACAGCTGGATGGCAGTATTAAAGACAAATATATCAGTTTTGTAAGAATTTATGGTTTATGTTAATTTTTATCTGTCATGAGCACCTTATCGAGGTACATATCTGTCTGCTTCCTGTTTGTCCTGACGACCTGGACAGTACCGGTCCATGGCGACCTTCTCCTGGACGTCGATTACACACCCTCCGTTCTCGGGACAGGGGAGATGCCGGGATGGAGTTCCCGGGTGATCCTCGACAGCGAGGAGATGGGGGATTACCTCTCCTTCCCATCCGCGGAGATTTTCGCGGACGGTTCCGGCACTCTTGAGATGAGGCTTGTCCGCCGGAACGTGCGGCCCATCGAGACCCTGTTCACCCTTGTCGGTGAGGATGGAACACCTCTGCTTATCGCCCAGGTCCACTGGGAAGGAACCTTCCGGAAAGGGATGCCGGAGCTCAATTTCGAGGGGGCCGGGAGCGACAGGCTCTGGTCCTGGGACTGGTCGGCGCCCCGTTTCGGGAGTTCGAAGGTGGTGGCTTCCACCATTCCTTTGGGTAGTGTCATCGAACCGGGGGGGGACCTTCACCTGGCCCTCACCTGGGGCGCGGTAGCCTCTGACTGCGCGGTCCATCTCAACGGACGGACCTTGCCGGTGCTCGTACCGGAGACCTTCGGGATGGCTGATCTGATCCACGAGTCGGCGAGCCTTGTGGTGGGAGCCGAACCCGCCGGTCCGGACCGTGGGGGGTTCGACCATCTCAACAGCCCCTTCTTTTCCTCAGGGTGCACGATCGCCCCGTCAACCCCTTTGTTCCGGTCATCGAGCGGGTGGCCCACGACGCCTTCGAGGTGGCAGGTTACTCCGGCAATCTGGTTCCGGGCGATCTCCTGACGGTGACCCTGGAAGGAGACGCCTACCAGGAGGCCAGCTTCGATCTTGGCTCCATGGTGAGACTTCCCATGGAGGAAGCCCCCGAGTCTCCCGGCAGGTACTCGGGATCGTACCTCTTCAGGTGGGGAGATGGCGCTTTCGAAGGGCCTGTCACCGGGCACCTCACCGGGGCAACGGGCCAGGAAGCCGTTCCGTCGGTTTCCGCCCGTACGGTGAAGGTCGACTGCAGGGCGCACCTGGAGGTTGCGGCCGAGGCGGATCTGCTTCCGGCCGATCGGTCGTCCACGTCTCCCGTCCTTATCAGGGTGGCCGACGCCAACGGAAAGACTGTGGCCGGGCACCCCCTGAAACTGGCCCTTTCAACCACGGATGAATATACCGGCGTGGTTGGGGGGGGGACTTTCGGAGATGAGGTGGGCGTAGCCATCGACGTCGACTGGGGGGGTGTGACCGACTCCTTCGGCGAGGTGACGGCTGAGTACATTAGCGGTTTTGCCGCCAAGACGATCGTAGTCTCGGCCCGGGACATGGTGTCAGGTGATATTGGTGTGGGCTGGGTACGGTCCTTTGTCGAGGGCGAGGTGGATATCGTCGTGACGGAGCCCAAAGTGAGCGCCCTCTCCATCGCCGGATCCATGGAGGTCTTCCTGTCACGCCAGTGGCTGACGGCCGATGGGCAGAGCCGCAGCCGTATCACCGCTGTGGTGAAAGATGCTCACGGTGAGCCCATTGCCGGGCACAGCGTTCTGTTTACCCTTCTGGGTAATAACGGAACGATCCGGGTGATCCAGGGCAGGACCGATCCGAAAGGCCGGGCCTTTGCGGATTACATCGCCGGAACCGTCATGGGGCAGGTGCAGGTGGAGGTCCGTGACCAGGCCTCGGGAGCCCTTGCCCTCGTCTCCATCGAGCTTCGTCCTGACGCTCCGGCAAAGATAGAGCTCACGGTCGACCCGGGGGAGGTGGTGACCGGTGGGCAGGCCACCATTATCGCCAGGGTGACCGACGCCAACGGCAACCCGAATGGAAATGTTGATGTGCTGTACGACATTTCCATGGGAAAAGGCCTGCTGAATTCATCCAGTGTGCCCACTACCAAGGACGGTGTTGCTACCGTCCAGTTTACCGCCGGTGATACTTCAGGCCTTGTCAAGGTACGCGGCACCGTCATCAGCCGCGTTCCAACCGCCGAGGAGATGGAGGCCGCCCTGGGCGCGGTGTTCCTTTACGGCCTTGAGGAAGATCCCGGCCGCCTGGAAGTCGTCGAGTGGCTGGTCAGACCTGGCGAGGAGGTGATCGAGGGTCAGGAACTGGTTGTTCTCGGGGACCGTAACGATGTCCATTACGCGGTCGTGGCTCCCCGGGACGGGACCGTTTCAACCTTTGCCGCCGAGGAGCGCGACAAAGTCCAATATGGCGACACGCTGGGGTACATTCTGCCGCTGGAAGAATGAGTGCGGAGTGCATCCACCTTCGCCAACCGACTACGGCATCCACCTTCGCGTAAAGCTACGGTGGACAAGAGGCTTCGACGGTCAAGAGGCTTCGGTAAACAGGAAGTGCAGGGTGCGGAGGGAAAAGCGTTTTACGGATTGAGGATGAAAGTCCCGAATTCCGGATTTGTGTCTGTCTACTGAATACTGAATACTGACTGCTGACTGCTGGCGAGGGAGTCGAGTCACGCCACGTCCCTATCGTCAACAGCATGGGGCACTGAGACCCCATCACCGGCCTTAGCTCTCATATCCCTCATCACCTCGTCCAGGAGGTTGCCGGCGAAGTTCATGATATCGGAGTGGGAAAATCCGTTCCTTGCCAGGATGCGGAAAAAGGAGCGTGCAACGACCTTGCCAGCCCTTTCCCGATCGTCAGACGAAAGTTCGATCATCTTTTCCAGGGTATCGCACTGTTTCATCGGGTCCTCTCCAGGGCTGGTCTGACAAGTGCGCCGGTTGTCCTTTTCGGTAATGCAAACACCATCAACTCTGCGGTACAGAGCAACATCCGTGCCGGGATAGGTAGAAAACCGGATTATTCCCCATATTTTATCGGAAGGCATCAAAGAGCCTCTCGCCCTGAAACGGTTCCTGTAACACTTTGAATTATAAAATATAAATTTTGCGTGAGCCATCTCGAAAGGTTTTAGCCCCGCATTGCGGACGCTGAGATGGTGAGTGCCGTGAAGGGGAAAACGGACACATGTCGTCAAGTGTGGCAATTGTGCCACATTCCTGTGGGGCGATAGGGGCACATAACAGGGCATAGCGATGGAGGATCCGCATCGTGTCCATATCAATGTCCAGGCCAGCTGCGATTTCTGCCACGACGCTCTCGACAATGGTCATTATCTTTCGGTCAACCCCTTCGGCGACCCTGACAAGACGTGGGATCTGGAGGCCCTGGGGATCCCTCTCGTCCAGGGGAGCTTTACCTGTGTCAGCTGTCACGATCCCCACGAGGCCGGGGTCCTGGAGCACGAAATAGCCAGCAAGGGATCTGATAACAGCAAACGGCTCCGACTTGGAGGGGGCAACACCATGATGATCTGCCGGGGGTGTCACGCGGACAGGTAGAACAGCTGCCAGCTTGAAGTTCACAGCCGGCAACGAGTGCACTAGGAGTCTGTCGGAGAACCTCATACAGACTCCTAGCTGGAGTTTGTCGGAAAATGACATGTTTTAAAAAAACCAAGCAATTCGAATAGTTACAACCGCCTTTAATAAAAAGAAGCGTCTTCCGACAAACATATCTAGCAGCGTATCGGGGTTTTCCGACACGCTGCTAGGTGCAGGAAAAGCGGTGCAATAAATGCAGTGCAGATGAGATGAAATGCACTTCATGCACTTTCTGCACTTATGCACTGAAATCCAGTCAGAGCAAATATCAGAGACTGGATTTACCTTCCAGCTTCCCCAACCCCAGGTCCACGATCACGGCAAACAGGCCCACCAGGACGGCTCCCTCCAGAATATAGGCGGGGTTTTCGCCGATGAGACCGGCGATGATAGGTCTTCCCAGCCCCCCGGCTCCGATGGTGGCTCCCAGCGTGGCTGTGCCGATACCGATGATGGTGGAAATCCTTATCCCGGTCAGGATCACGGGCCAGGCGAGGGGGAGTTCGACCCGTGTGAGGATCTGGGCGGGTGTCATACCCATCCCCGCGGCAGCTTCCGGGATGTCCGGGTCTACGGCCTGGATACCGGCGATAGTATTGCGGATGACCGGGAGCACACCATACAGGAACAGGGCGATCACTGTGGGTTTGAACCCGAAACCGACCACGGGCACCGCTATGGCAAGGACAGCTACCGGGGGGAAGGTCTGCCCGAGGGAAGCCATGCCGTTGACTGCCTGGAGAAGATCCCGGCCCCAGGGCCGTGTAACGGTGATCCCGGCCGCAAGTCCGACCGCGGTAGCCATGACGCCGGCTGTGGACACCAGGATCAGATGTTCCATGACCAGCCTGGGGAAGGGGACCAGGTCGTAGATGACCTTGTCCAGGGACGGGAAGAGCCACGACATGGTCCAGCGCCATGGGGCCGCTGTCAGGGTAAGAACCAGAAATGTCAGCAGCAGCAGGCTGAAAATGAAATTCTGTCTTATTTTCGACGATGTCATGGCAGTGATTTCAGATTCCTTGTCAGAAACATTTCACCCCCACCTCGATCCTCCCCCCTCAAGTGGGAGGAAAAATAGGGAAGTGGACTATTTGGAGGCCCGGAATGACGATTGTAGATTCAAACCCCTTTGTTGTATGCCTTCCTCAGATTTTCTCCGTGCTCTCTACCGGCTCTGTGTGAGACAGATCTTGGATTTTGGATCTTGGATTTTGGATCTTGGATGTGCTTCACGCCTCCAGAATGTCCTCCAGCCTGATCTCACCTTCCAGCAGCCCCTTCGAATCGACGACAGGCGCGCTCCTGATCCCCTGCTGGACCATCCGCGATAAAGCTTCTTTCAGGGTCGAGTCGCCCATGACGGCTGCCGAGCTGTGTTTCAGGCGGGTCATGATCGCGGATGCTGTGCCTTCACCGCATGTAACGCCGCCGGTTTCAACCCACCCGAGGAGGATGCCCCTTCCATCGGTGACCCACATGAACCGTTCACCCGCTCCCTTGTTCGGAAGGTCTGAAAGCGGGGTATCGGCCCGGACGGACGAGGCCGCCCTGATATGCTGCTTCACCGGGATGCGAGAGAGTCTTTTCAAGGCCCTGTCGGTACCGATGAACTCTGTGACAAAACGGTCGGCAGGCCGGGTCATGATATTTTCAGGGGTGTCGTACTGGACCAGCCGCCCTTCTTTCAGGATGACGATCCTGCCGGCGAGACGAATGGCCTCGTCGATGTCATGGGTGACGAATATGATGGTCTTTTTCAGATCCTTCTGGATCCTCGCAAACTCGATCTGCAACGTTTCACGTGTGATGGGGTCGATGGCTCCGAAAGGCTCGTCCATGAGAAGGATGGGCGGGTCGGCTGCAAGGGCCCTGGCCACGCCCACGCGCTGGGCCTCGCCCCCCGAGAGTTGCCTCGGATACTTGTCCCTGTACTCGGCGGGGTCCAGGCCGAAAAGCTCCAGAAGTTCGTCGGCCCGTTGATCCATGCGGGCCGCGGACCATTTCAGCAGCCTGGGGACGACGGTGATGTTGGCGTTCACCGTCATGTGGGGGAAAAGACCGACGCTCTGGATCACGTAGCCGATGCCGCGCCGGAGTTCCTCCGGTCTGCTCTTTCGGATGTCCACCCCTTCGATGAGGATCGATCCTGACGTCGGAAGGACGAGGCGGTTGATCATCCTCAGGGTTGTCGATTTTCCGCAACCGGAAGGGCCGATCAGGACACAGAACTCTCCTTTTGAAACCGTGAAGCTCAGGTCGTCGACGGCCTTGAGACCGGGATATTCCCTGGTGACCTTTTGCAGCTCGATCATTTCATTCCCCTGGGTCTGAAAAGTTCGATGAGGCCGTTCATGAAACTGTCGACGACGACGGCCATGACGATAATCGGGACAGCGCCGAGCAGGATGAGGTCGGTGGCGGCCTGTCCCAATCCCTGAAAGATAAACACGCCCAAACCGCCAGCGCCGATGAGGGCGGCCACGGCCGTAAGACCGATGGCCTGGACAAGGGCGATGCGGATCCCTGAAAGGATGACCGGCGACGCGATGGGGAGCTCGACCCGCCAGAGCAGCTGAAGGGTGGACATACCCATCCCCCTTCCGGCGTCCACGGCGGCGATGTCCACGGAGGCGAATCCGGCATAGCTGTTTCTTGCCACGGGAAGCAGGCTGTAGGCGATCAGGGCGATGAGGGCCGGAGTGGATCCGATAGCCTGGATACCGAGACCTGTCAGCCGGGGCCACATCTGGATGAGGGCTGCCAGAACAGGGATGAGGATTCCGAAAAGGGCGAGGCTGGGTATGGTCTGGAAGATGTTGAGTATGAAAAAGAGGGGTGTTCTCAGCCGTTTGCCCCGGTGAGCGAGGATGCCAAGTGGAAGGCCCATTGCCGTTGCCAGAAATACTGAACTCAAGGAGAGCGTCACGTGATGGGCCAACTCCCCGAAAAACCTGTCCTGGCGGTTGCTGAATTCCCTGAGGATCGAGAGCTCGGCCAGATGACCCGAGGCGAACAGACCGGCGACAGCGGCAAGAGCTGCAAGGCCGGCACAAATCAGAAAAATACGGTCTCTGACGTCACCACGCTGCCAGATGTAGCCCGGGAGAAGGGCGGTCAGAAAAAGGGCAGTCCATGTTGCCGGACCCAGGGAGACCCGTGCCAGGGAGCCTGCTTGAGAGGCTACCCTGGAGGCGTAGGTGCCGGCTGCCCCAAGGTACAGGGGCCAGAGTGAGGATGCCGAAAGGGAAAGCAGATGTCCGTTGATGCGCCGCGGTACCGGCAGCAGGGATGCGAGCAGGATCAGGAGCCATATCCCCGTGATCAGGAGGGCGGAAGGAACACCGGCTGCCTCGAACAGGGAGACAGGTTCACCGTCAAGAAGACGGTTGGGTCTGAAGGTGGCGAATCCGGAAAACAGCAGAGACCAAAGCCCCAGCGAGGAAAAGATCAGGGTGATCTTGTTTATGGAGAGAAAGCGGTGCATGGCGAATCCAGAATCCAGGAGCCAGAATCCAGAAGCCAGGAATTAACGAATTCGAACTCTTCCGGATACTGAATTCTGACTACTGGCTACTGGTCTATTTTAAGAACCCTTTTTCTTTCAGGTACGTTTCCGCGACGCTCTTCGCATCCAGCCCCTCCACCTGGATCCTTGCGTTCAGGGTCTGGAGCGTGACGAGGTCCAGAGACCGGAACACCGGTTCCAGTATCCTGGCGATGGACGGGTTCAGGTCGAGCACTTCCTTGCGGACGATGGGGGCCGGTTCATAAACGGGCTGCACGCTCCTGGTGTCCTGGAGGATGACCAGGCCGAGGGCTGAGAGCTGTCCGTCCGTGCCGTAGGCCATGGTGAAGTTGACACCGTTAACGCCGGTGGCTGCCGCTTTTTCGGTCTGGGCGGTATTGCCTCCAGACAGGGTCAGGAGCTGATCCTGCCTCAGGGTGAAACCGTAGGCCTCCTGGAAGGCCGGAAGAGCCGCGGCGCTGTTGACGAACTCCTCGGAGCCCGCCAGCTTGATCTTGCCGCCGCCGTTGACGTATCGGGCGAAATCCTCGAGGGTGGTGATCCCGTTTTCACCCGTCACGTCCTTGCGTCCGGCGATGGCCCACGTGTTGTTGGCCGGTGCGGGAGTCAGCCAGACCACGTTGTTTTCGGCCATGTCAAGCTCCCTGACCTTTTCATACCCCCTGGCAGCGTCCTTCCACAGGGGATCGTCGGCGAGGCCGAAAAAGAAGGCGCCGTTTCCCGTGTATTCGGGATAGATGTCGATCTGTCCCGAGGCGATGGCCTTGCGGACCATGGGTGTCGGTCCGAACTCGGTCCTGTTCTCGGTAGGGATGCCGTTACTTTCCAGCACCAGGATGATCATGTTGCCCAGAAGGGCCCCTTCGGTGTCGATCTTGGATGCCACCACGACCTTGCCGGCGGCCAGGGAAGAAGCCGCGAGGCCAAGGCCCAGAGCAAGGACCGACACGACCTGCAATATCTTTTTCATTGTTATCCCCTTTCTTTATAATCCGGGAAATCTAAAGGTATCCGGGTATCCAGGTAACTGAAGTATCCGGGAAGGACGCAGTTACGTTGACAGCTGGACACATGGCACGTAGACACCTGGTTACCTGGCTGCATCTGTTCTAGCAGCGTGTCGGAAAACCCTGACACGCTGCGTAAAAGTTTGTCGGAACGACTTTTCTAATGCTTTTTGCCTTCGAATCAACAGGTGATAAAGTTGCTTGTGAAGATTGCATATTATTGTTAACAAAAGATATTAAATAAAAAAGACTCAAAAAAATATGTTCCGACAAACTCCAGCTAGGAGTCTGTGCCCTCCCTGTTAAAAAACAGGGAGGTTCTCCGACAGACTCCTAGTTTGTGCCCTCAAGAAGAGAATCTTTCAGTGCTTTCAGTCCCCCGTCGCCCATCTTCTCCCCAAACCAGATGGCCATGAGGGCACCGGCGAAATCCGCCCCGGGGATCGTCGCCCTGACCTTGCCCTTGAGCGAAATCGTCGTTCCTTTCCCGGGCTCATAGGCAAAAATGTACTTTTCGTCCTTGAGGGCTGACTCTGTGAAAAGGGATACAAAACGATCCATTCGTTTTTTAAGGTCGTCCGTGGGCGAAAGTGTATTGGCATCGAACCCTTCGCGCCAGGCTTCCTGGAGTTTCTCTCCCTCAACCTCCTTGTACAGGAACTGCATCACCATGGCCTTGGCCTGGTCGGACCCGATAATTTGTCCGGCGTCGCTTCCGGGGTTTTCCATATAAAGGCCGGCAACGTAGACCTTGACCTTGAGAAATGTCTTTGTCCTGATGCCCATTCCCGCAAGGGCAACCTCGTTGCTCCCTATCGTGATGGAATCATCCAGGGTGACACCGGCGAGTTCAGCGGCAGAGGCAGCCGGGAGCCAGGCAGCGGACAGCAATAAAGCGAGAACGATTATCGTGAGGTTTTTCATTTTTTCCTCCAGTGGGGTTCCAGGTTCATAACCAGGTGAAACGAGAACCGTGAAACGTGAATCGTGAAACGTGAATTGTGAAGAGTGAACCGAAGGATCGGCGTGCCGTTCACGGGTCACCGTAAACTTTTCACCGGGAAATGAACAGCAAAGGTCTATCCCTTCTCCTTTTTCTTCGCTTCCACCCAATAACGTTCCATCTCCTCGAGGCCCATCTTTTCCATGGACTGACCATCTTCCTGGACCATCTTCTCCATGGACCTGAACCGATTGCTGAACTTGGTGATGGACCTTTCGAGGGCGTCCTCGGGATGGATCTCCAGAAACCTCGCAAGGTTCACCACCATGAAAAAAAGGTCGCCCACCTCGTCAACGACCTGTTCCCGATCACCTCCTTGAAGGGCGTCCCTGACCTCGCCGATCTCTTCCTCGAGCTTTTCCAGGAGTTGGCCCGTCTCCTCCCAATCAAATCCGAAACTGACCGCCTTGTCCTGAAGCCTCAGCGCTCTGTGGAGGATGGGGGTCTGGCGGTGCCTGTCGGTTTTGCGCTTGCCCTCCGTCTCAACCTTTATGCGCTCCCAGTTCATGAGCGCTTCGTCCTCGTCCGCTGCGCTCGCGTCGCCGAATACGTGGGGGTGGCGCCTGATCAGCTTTTCGTTGATCCCACGGGCTACGTCATCGAAAGTGAAACGGCTCGATTCGGAGGCGATCTGGCTGTGAAAGACGATCTGAAGGAGCAGGTCACCGAGTTCCTCGCGGACTTCCTCGTTCACCCCCCCGTCGATAGCTTCCACCAGTTCGTAAGCTTCCTCCACCACGTAGGGGCGAAGGGTCTCGTGGGTCTGTTTCCGATCCCATGGGCAGCCGCCCTTTCCCCTGAGCCGGGCCATGATCTCGAGAAGTTCATCCATAGGTGGCTTGGATTTGCTGTCTGTCAAGGGTGTCCTCCGAAAAAGGGATTTGCCGGTTTCTCCCTGGCGATGCGGTAGTGATCCGATCGTTTTTCCGCTTTTATCTTTTGACAGGGTCGCGAAAAGTCCAATCCGGGACTTTTCGCTCCACGGAAAGGGAAAAGCGTCGTTTTCCCTTTCCTTACAATGACTGCTGAT